>JADLAH010000201.1 GCA_020848315.1 Chitinophagales bacterium
CACCCAGCAGATAGCAGAGTCCGCCGGCCACTACCAACATCAGCACCTTTTCCGGTGTGAAGGTAATGACCGTATTCGCGATAAAAAGTCCCATGCAGCCCTTGGTGACATAGATAATCGTGGAGAGCGTATCATATTTTCCGGTAAGGAATATCTTTTTGATAGTACCCGCCAGTACTATCGTCCATAAAATCACAATGAACCATTTTATTTTCTCAAACGGAATCGTTTGCAGCAGAATAGCGGAATAAGTGCCTGCAATCAGGTAATAAATGCTGATATGATCGGCGATGCGCATCAGATATTTCTTGCGCTGATTCGTTACCGCGTGGTAGATAGTCGAACTGGCATACACCGCCACCAGACCGATGGAAAAGAAAATCAGCCCTACTATCCTGTAATCCACAGGATATTGAGATGCCTTCACGAACATCATCGGAATCAGCGTCACAAAAGCGATAAATCCGATAGCGTGCGTAATGACATTTGCTATTTCTTTTTTAATTTCAATTTTCATCTTTACATTTATACATGTTAAAGTTACAAAAAATAGTGCGATTATGGAAGCAGAAAAACAGACTGCCGGTTATCGTATCTTTATTTGTAGGTATCTTTTTTGTGTCATGCTACCCGCTCACCACGGGCGCGCTGAAATGGCGTATCCGCTGGGACAAAACACAACTCTCCGGCAAGGAGGATTTCCTCTCGGCGCCACCCGCCTATGCTCCATCCGGACACACCAATATCATCCTCATTGTGGCCGATGATCTGGGCTATGAGGAAGTAGGCTGCTACGGCTCCGCCGATATTCGCACACCCCATATTGACCAGCTGGCAAAAGAAGGCGTACAATGCACGCAAGGCTACGTCACCTCTCCGGTATGTGCGCCTTCGAGAGCCTCCATCCTGACGGGCCGCTATCAGCAGCGCAGCGGATTTGAAACACAGCCGATGGAGTTCTACCCGACCAATGTGGTGGAATACCTGACCGGAAAATATTTCGCGGAACGCGACAGCGCCTGGGTGATTGCCACCAAACCGCATTATCCGCGCGAATGGCAAATTGTCAAACAAGGATTGCCTCCTTCCGAAATCACACTGGCAGAACTGCTGAAAAGAAACGACTATACCACCGGCATTATCGGCAAGTGGCATCTTGGCTATCAACCCAAACTGAACACGCCGCAGCGCTTCGGATTCGACTATCAGTATGGCTGCTACGGCGCCTTTACGCTCTATGCGGAAAGTGAAGTGGCGGAAGAAACCGTGAATTACAAAACCGGAGGATTCAGTTCCAAATATCAGTGGCAGATGGGCCGCAAGGACATGGCCATGATTTATGAAAACGGAAAGAAAATCAAGCAGGAAAAACAATACCTGACAGATGCCATCCGCGACCGCGCACTCCGTTTTATTGAACAAAACAAAGACTGTCCGTTTTTTCTTGTATATACCGTTTACCGCGCCACACGAACCGTATCAGGCGCAACTCGATTTATACACCGATGCTTATGCCAACAGCCACGACAAAGGAAAGGCCGTTTATCAGGCGATTGTACAATCCATGGATAATGCCATCGGCGCCATCAACGCGCAGTTGAAAAAGCTGGGACTCGAAGAAAATACACTCGTCATTTTCCTCAGCGACAATGGTCCCGCAACCTACGCCAACATCAGTAAAACCAACCTGAAAGGCGGCAAACTCACCTTCTTTGAAGGTGGCATCAAAGTGCCGTTTATCCTGAAATGGAAAAATCAGTTGCCGGAAAATACGGTATACCACCAACCGGTCAGCGCATTGGATATCTTTCCGACAGCCGCGGCCGCCTGCGGCGTGAGTACGCCCAACGACCGTCCACTCGACGGTGTCAGCCTGCTGCCGTTCCTGCGCGGCACGGAACAAGATATTCCCCATGAGAAACTCTACTGGCGCAGCGACCATGTACACGCCATCCGAAAGGGCGACTACAAGCTTATTTTCAGCAGCAGAGACCAATGGATGGAACTCTACGACCTTCGCTACGATCCGTATGAAAAACACAACCTCTTCATGCTGATGCCGGAAAAGGTGAAAGAACTCAACAAGGAACTGCAAGACTGGGAAGACATTCTGCCTGCCAAACCGCTGTGGCCGCGCATCATGGATCACCGGTTTATCATCAACGGAAAACCTTATTTATTTCCCGCATAAAATCCGTCCTTGCAGAGATTCCATTGCCATATCATCCGACGCTTTTTGCTGCTTTTGCTCGGCTGCCTGTGGTGCATTGCGTGTCAGCGGACACTACCGACTCCGCCCGGAATGGCATTTATCCCGGGTGGCACTTTTGTGATGGGCAGCGATGACGAACAGGCGCGCCCGGATGAACAACCGTTACACACGGTGCAAATCGCGGACTTCTGGATGGACAGCACGGAAGTCACGAACCGCGATTTCCTGGCATTCACGGAAGCGACAGGCTATACGACTACCGCGGAAAAAGATTTCAGCTATACCCTTCCCGACGGCACACAGGTGCAACAAAAAGCAGGCTCGCTGGTGTTCTCCGTTCCGGCAAATGACCATGCCGGCGTGGCCGATTGGTGGCAGTTTGTAGAAGGCGCGAACTGGCGGCATCCGCAGGGTCCGGGCTCCGACATAGAGGGCAAAGAAGATTTTCCGGTGGTGCATATTTCGTGGTATGACGCGGTGGCCTATGCACGCTGGTGCGGCAAGCGACTGCCCACCGAAGCGGAATGGGAATACGCCGCCCGCAGTGGGAAAGCCGGCATGCGTTATCCGTGGGGCAATGAACCCGTTACCGAAGGCAAGATAAAATGCAACAGCTGGAATGGTCGGTTTCCGTATCAGAACACCGCCACCGATGGCTACACGCGCAGCGCACCGGTGAAGCAATATCCGGCGAACGCGGCAGGACTCTATGATATGGCGGGCAATGTGTGGGAATGGTGCAGCGACTGGTATGGCGTAGATTTTTATGCGGTTAGCCAAAAAAATACTAACTTGAAGGTGCGCACGGAAAACACCGACAGCCTGTCCGGCGAGAAAGTGATGCGCTGCGGCTCTTTCCTGTGCAATGACAGCTACTGCTCCGGATTCCGCGTCGCTGCCCGCATGAAAACATCTCCGGAAACCAGTCTGGAACACACC
>JADLAH010000202.1 GCA_020848315.1 Chitinophagales bacterium
AGCTAATAAAATTAAAGAATTGTTTTTTTTGCGGAACTATGATAAATATCATTTTGTTCAGCGCAGCACCTGTCTATAGTTGTCCGCTGTCAGTTTTTTATATCATAGCCGTCGACACAGCGCCGACATCCGGGAGGCTTTTCCCGTTGTATTGGATGCGAATGCTGCTGTTGCTCTTTTGTATTTCGTGGCTAGTTTTCCAGATGTTGTAGTCAAAGGAAAGCGAGAGCAAGAGTTGTTGTTTTGCGATGGTTGTTTGTCCGTTTTCTGTGAGTAGTTGCGGTTTCACTTTATATTGTGTGTAATAATCCAGCGCGATTAAATCCTGCAGAGATACATCTTCCGGAAAATGCTGTTGCGCGTATTGCAGCAATATATCGTATACCTCCCGAAGTGTGTAGGAGAGACCGTTTTTCTGTTGCAGGAAATAGCTGCCGAGTCCCTGCAGGAAATCAAAAATGCTGTAGGTGTTGGTTATATATCGCAGTGTGTGGCAGGCTCTTTTTTTGTTCCAGTAAATTTCCAGTGCATGCTCTAAATCCAGTATTTGCTGTATCTCCGCGCGACTCAGATAATTGCTTTCTATCAGTTGATACGGCGGTTCGTGGTCGAACAGAAAGCCGTGTTGCACGTGTTTGTCGCGCACCGGCGTGCCCTTCAGTAATTTTAAAAATCCCAATTGCAGTTCCGGTGCGAAGAGTTTAAATACTTCTTCAAATGAATACCGGATATCGCTGTAATAATCCAGTGGCAAGCCGACAATCAGATCGAGGTGCATTTCGATTTTGTCGGACAGCGCCTGTATGATGCTTTTTGTTTTGTCGAAATTTTGTTTGCGGCTCACTTCCAGATTCGCCTTCTGGTTGACGGTCTGTATGCCGATTTCGAAGCGGAATAATCCCGGAGGCACTTTCTCTTGAATGAACTGAATAATATCCGGATGCACGATATCGGCTGTTATCTCAAACTGAAATACATTGCCCGGCCGATGATGCGCCAGAATGAAATCAAAAACATCAATCGTGAAATTTTTCTTGATGTTAAAGGTGCGGTCGAGGAATTTGATGACACGTCCGTGTTGCATCAGAAAGAGCAGTGTCGCCTTTATACTCGCATCCGGCAGATAGCGCACTTTGTTATCGAGGCTGGCGAGGCAGAATTCGCATTTGTAAGGGCAGCCTCTGGAGGTTTCGAGGTAGAGCACTTTGTTGCGCAGCAGCTCGACATCATCATCCGCATATGGCATGATGTCCGCCATCTGTTGCAGGTCGAACATAGGGGCGGGTTTGTTTTCCTGCACGCTATCTGATTTTTTGAAGATGAGTCCCGGCACATGGTCTGTGTGCGGATAGGCATCCAGCAATTGCTGAAAGGCTGTTTCACCTTCGCCGGCGATGATAAAATCTACTTCCGGCCGTGCGATGACATCTTCCCATTCGTAGCTCACTTCCGGACCACCAAGCAGGATGCGTACTTCCGGCCGCAGCGCCTTGATAAGTCGGGCCACTTGCAGCGTTTGCGTGATATTCCAGATATAACAACTGAACGCCACCATGTCGTATTGCGCACAGTGTTCCGCCACCGGTTGCTGTGCTTCGTTGATGGTGAACTCCTTCCAGTCCAGTCCCTCGCGGTGCTTATTCAGCTGATATAACAGCCTTATCGCAAGATTGGTGTGGATGTATTTGGCATTCAGAGTGGTGAGCAGCACGCGCATAATGCAAAGATACGACTATCTTCTTTGTGTGAATCAGGATTCCTTACTTTCGTAATGGATAATTGAAAATGGAGATGAAAGATTTAGCAGATGCTTGGTATAGTGATATTGATTTTACAGTTTTGTAGGTTCAGACCCTGAAACAAGTTCAGGGTGACGCAAAACGAGTTAAGGTGACGGAGCTTGGGTTTAGGATGCCCCTGAAACAAGTTTAGGGTGATGTTTATTCAGTTTGAACTTCTGATTAGTACTCAATATTTATTGCTTGGTTGACTACTTGTTCAAGGTTAGAAAGTTATAAACTTTATTTACTTATTATCACAAGTTATGCTATGCTAAACTGCGGCAGCTAGGGAATATACCCCATGTATACAAAATCCTAAACGTCCTCATGTCATCCTAAATGCATCCATTTCATCCTGAATCAATCCCCGTGTCATCCTGAATGCCCTCACGTTATCTTGAGTCTACCACCGAGTCATCCTGAATCTACCACCGAGTCATCCTGAACTTGTTTCAGGATCTAAAAAAATAACACAGATTTTTATGGAAATCTACGGTCTGATGTATCTATATGGTATGAGGCAGTCACACGTTTACATAATGTCCAATTACAACAGAACCGTATTCTACATTGGGGTTACGGCAGATATAATGAATAGGGTATTAGCGCATAAGAAAGAAGAAGGGTCAGTATTTAGCACAAAATACAAGACCAAATACTTAGTGTATTGCGAAGCGTTTAATAGAATAACAGATGCCATTAACAGAGAAAAGCAATTGAAGAGGTGGCATCGCGATTGGAAGATTAATTTAATAAAACAAGAAAATCCTGAGATGAAAGAT
>JADLAH010000203.1 GCA_020848315.1 Chitinophagales bacterium
GGTCTGTCCTGAATTTTGTGCATGCCCAGAATCGCGCTTTGCGGCTGATTGATAATCGGCGTACTCATCAGCGATCCGAACACACCGCCATTGGTGATGGTGAAGGTGCCGCCTTCCATATCCTGCAAGGTCAGTGCGCCATCGCGGCCCAGTAAAGCCAGGCGTTTCACTTCTTTTTCCACTTCTGCGAAAGAAAGGCTTTCCGCATTTCTGATCACAGGCACTACCAGTCCTTTCGGAGTAGATACCGCGATAGAGATATCACAGTAGTCGTGGTAGATAATATTCTCATCGTCAATGTAAGCGTTGATTGCCGGATATTTTTGCAGTGCCAGTGCACATGCTTTGGTGAAGAAGGACATGAAGCCGAGGCCGATGCCTTTTTTCTCTTCGAAAGCTTTTTTGTATTGCGCACGGATTTCGTGAATGCGTGTCATGTCCACTTCATTGAAAGTAGTCAGCATCGCGGTTTCGTTTTTCACCGCCACCAGACGGCGCGAAATCGTTTTACGCATGCGCGTCATTTTTTCTACTGTCTCGCCACGGGAAAAGTTATTCGATGGACGATAGTCAATAGTTTTTTTCTCAGTTTGTTGCGCAGTTGTCGGTGGACTATCAACTATCAACTTCTCGGCTTTTACAGCATCTTCCTTAGTGATCCTGCCAGCCACACCTGTACCATGCACTTCATTAGCCTCAATACCTTTTTCATCCAGTATCTTTTTAGCGGCAGGAGATGGCGCGCCAGCTGCGTATGATTTTTGGTCGATGGTCGATTGCGATTGGTCATTAGTCTCTTTTACAGGTTCTTCTTTTTTCTCTATTGACTGCTGACTATTGACTATTGACTTTTCAGGTGCGGCAGCATCCGTGTCAATATAGGCTACCAATCCACCTACTTTGATGTCGTCGCCTTCTTTCGCTACACGCGTAATGGTGCCCGCTACTTCAGCCGGCATTTCAAAAGTGGCTTTGTCTGACTCAAATTCAGCCAGCGGCTGATCGAGTTTTACGTAATCACCATCTTCCACCAACCATGCAGATAAGGTTACTTCCGTTACGGACTCTCCGATAGGTGGTACTTTTATTTCTACTTTACTCATTGCTTAGATTATTAGATATTTAGATTCAAGATTGTCAGGCAAAATTAGTGCTTTGTTTTGTCACACAAGATAAATTTTTCTTATGCGTCAATAGATTTATCCAAATGCCAGTTCCACCAGCGCTTTCTGTTCTTTTTCGTGCATTTTGCTGAAGCCGGTTGCCGGTGAGGCCGCCTGTGGTCGCGCAATGCATTGCAGGTATTTCGCTTTCGGATAATTCAGCAGCAGGAATGACCATGCGCCCATGTTGATAGGCTCTTCCTGTACCCAATGATATGCGGTAGCCTTGTTGTATTTCTTGATGATATCATCCATCTGTTTTTCCGGTACCGGATGCAATTGCTCCACCCGCACGATGGCCACATCCGTTCTGTTGTCGGCCTCTTTCTTGGCGAGCAAGTCATAGTATATTTTACCGGTACAGAACAGCACTTTCTTCACTTTTGCGGCATCTTCGATAGACTCATCATCGATAACCTCGCGGAATCTGCCTTCATAAATTTTTGAAATATCATCCACGCATTTCGGATGGCGCAGCAAGGATTTTGGCGACATATTCACCAATGGTTTTCGGAATGGCCAGGTCAGCTGTCTGCGCAAGGCATGGAAGAAGTTCGCCGGTGACGTGATATTTGTCACCACCATATTGTGCTCGCCGCACAATTGCAGGAAACGCTCCAGGCGCGCGGAACTGTGTTCCGGACCTGCACCTTCATAGCCGTGTGGCAGCAATAATACCAATCCGCTCTGACGTCCCCATTTTGTTTCGCAGGAAGCGATAAACTGGTCGATGATAATCTGAGCACCGTTGTTGAAGTCACCGAACTGTGCTTCCCAGATAGTCAGCGGAGCCGGAGATGGCAGCGAGTATCCGAATTCAAAACCCAGTACGCCGTATTCTGACAAGTGCGAATTGTAAATATGGAATTTACCTTGTTTGCCTTCTTCATCGATATAAGCCAGTCGGTTGTATTCTTCTCCCGACACTTCGTCGTACAGACAAGCATGTCTGTGTGAGAAAGTACCGCGTTTAACGTCTTCGCCGCTCAGTCGCACGTCATTACCGTCCAGTAATACGGAACCATAGGCGATGAGTTCCGCCGCCGCCCAATCCACAGAGTTATTCTCGCGCATCAGCACGCGGCGTTGTTCGAGGTATTGGTTGATTTTTTTCAGCGGATGGAATCCTTCCGGCACTTTCACCAATGCCTTGATGATTTTTACCAGATTTTCTTTGGAAATGCTGGTGTCCGGTGATTGTTCAAAGTCCTGGCTTTGCGCCTTGCGCAATGCCTCCCAAGCCAATTCATTCGGTTGTTTAGTATATGGTCGTGGTGACTGTTTGTATTCATTCAGACGAGCCTGCAGTTCGCCCCAGAATTCTTCTTCCAGCTTTTTGGCCATTTCCGATTCCGCGATGCCCCATTCATACAGTTTTTTATTGTAGAGGTCGCGCACACCGGTATGGTTCTTAATCAGCTGATACATTTTCGGCTGTGTATAGTGCGGATCGTCGCCTTCGTTGTGACCCCATTTACGGTAGCACACCATATCCACGAAAACATCTTTGTTGAATTTCTGACGATAGGCTGCTGCCAGTTCCGCTACAAAAGTCACACACTCTACGTCATCGCCATTCACATGGAATACCGGCGCCTGAATGGTGGCCGCAATCGAAGTGGAATAGTTGGAGGTACGCGCGTCATCGAAGTCGGTGGTGAATCCAATCTGATTATTGATGATGAAGTGGATGGTGCCGCCGACGGTATAGCCTTTCAGGGATTGCATCTGCAACACTTCGTACACGATGCCCTGACCGGCAACAGCGGCGTCGCCGTGGATGGTTACCGGCAGGATTTTATCGTAATCGGAATTATAGATGGCGTCTGCTTTGGCGCGGCAGAAACCCTGTACAACAGGATTCACCGCTTCGAGGTGAGACGGATTCGGCAATAATTTGATGTACACATTTTTGTGGTCCATCGTTTCATACTGGGACGAATAGCCCAGGTGGTATTTCACGTCACCGGTGCCGGAGGAGAAATCGTTGGGTGCAAGTCCGTCGAACTCCGAGAAAATCTGTTCGTATGTTTTGCCCACGATGTTGGCGAGTACGTTAAGTCGTCCGCGATGCGCCATGCCAATCACAACTTCCTGTACGCCGTTATTGGCTGCCACATTGATCATGGCATCCAGCGCCGGAATGGTCGACTCACCACCTTCGAGGGAGAATCGTTTCTGGCCGATATATTTGGTGCCAAGGAATTTTTCGAGAACTTCCGATTCGTTCAGTTTCTCGAGGATTCGTTTTTTCTTCTCAATCGGATGTTCGTATGCGATGTAGCCGTGTTCAATCTGTTCGCGCAGCCACGCTCTTTCATCGCGGTCTAGTACGTAATTGTATTCCCAGCCGATAGTGCGGCAATAGATTTGCTTCAGTCTGGCGATAATATCTTTCAGTTTCGCTTTGCCGATTCCGATTTCCGTGCCCGCATGGAATTCCGTTTCCAGATCTTCTTCACTCAGGTTGAAGAAATGCAGGTCGAGGTCGGCGTGGCGGTCTTTGCGCGGGCGAAGCGGATTGGTGTCGGCCACCAGATGCCCTTTATTGCGGTAGCCGCTGATTAATTTTAATACTTTGAATTCTTTTGGCGACACTACATCGCCACCCGTTGCCGCTGTCGCGGCATCGCCGCTGCCGTTCTTTCCATATTTGTAAGCCAGGTCAAAGCCGGCGAAGAATTTTTTCCATTCTGCATCCACTGAGTTGGCATCCTTCAGGTAATCCTGGTACATAGCGTCGATGTAGCTGGGATGCGCGTTCGATAATATCGATAAATCTTCCATGTTATTAAAGTGTTAATCAGAGGGCAAATATCGTGCATTTAAACATAATAACCACGTGATGCAGGATATTTTCTATAGTACTAATTCAAAAAATGCAAAAAAAGTTTACTTCCGGTCATTTTTTTTGATTTGTTAATATGTGACGGGCCAAAACAGTGGTTGTAAAAAAGGAACTTTTGGATGAATGAAAGGCAGAAATCACTGAAAATCAGGGAAACGGCGGCATTTAATCATAATTTTACGTTTTAATTTTCGTAATTACAATTTTATGTCTATCTTTGCACACTCAAATTAAATAAAAATGGCACATCATAAGTCGGCAAAAAAGAGAATCAGACAAACGGCAAAACGCAGATTGGAAAACCGTTATTATGGTAAAACC
>JADLAH010000204.1 GCA_020848315.1 Chitinophagales bacterium
GAACACGTCTATGCATCTGCCATGGAGGAAATCAATTCCGTGTACAAACAATATACAGACTGGGATCTGCTGGAAGAAATTAACCGTCCGGAAGATAGTTCCAGATTACACGAGATAGATATCGTTCAGCCGGTCTTGGTCGCGGTGGAAATAGCCCTGGCCAACTTGTGGATGAGCAAAGGTATATTACCGGATATGGTAGTAGGACACAGTATGGGAGAGGTGGCTGCCGCCTATGTTGCCGGCGTTATCACGCTGCATGAAGCCGCGAAAATTATCATTACCCGCAGCCGGCTGATGAAAACGGTGAGTGGAAAAGGTGCCATGCTCGCGACAGACCTCACGGTGGAAGAGGCTAATGATATGCTCCGCGGATATGAACAACAGGTGTCCGTCGCTGTGCTGAACAGCGCACATTCTACGGTGCTCTCCGGAGATCTGGTCATCATTGAACAACTTTCGGAGAGACTGGAATCGGAAGGTCGTTTTAACAGAAAAGTGAAAGTGGATGTGGCATCTCATTCGCCGCACATGGATGAACTGACAGCAGCATTGCATCAGGCATTGGAGGCATTGCAACCAAAATCATCCGATATACAATTTTACTCAACCGTCATTGCCGCTGCGGCAGATGGAACACAATTGGATGCAGACTATTGGGTGAATAACCTGCGCCAACCTGTGCAGTTTGGTAAAGTCATACAGGAAATAAGTAAGGCACATCATGTGCGTTATATAGAAATGAGTCCGCATGCCACCTTGTTACATGCTATTCAGGAAAACACGGCGGAATTGGAGAACAAAACGCTAGTGACAGGTTCTTTCAGCAGACAGCAGCCGGAACAACAGACATTTTACCGTAATTATACATCGTTATTTTCTGCCAACAGTCCTTTCGATTGGCGGAATATCTATCCTGAAACGGGGGCATTTGTCGACCTTCCTTATTATGCCTGGCAAAAAGAACGCTACTGGCTGGATATCGATGTGGAGCAAATGGTGGCAAGCAGTCAGTCAAAGGTATCACCTGAAAGTACAGCTACCATCGATAAATTGTTGTATGAAATAGTTTGGGATGAACTGAAGGATTTGGCTGTTTCCGGACAAAAGCCATCGATAGCTATTTTGTCTGATGGCGACAGATGGACGGATATTTTACAGAAAGCATTGCAGGAAAGGGGGTGTGCTGTGACGATGGTTGCAGATGCCGGTGAACTTGCGGCTTCCCGGCCTGCTATTGTTATTCACGCTGCCATTGTCCCGGCGGAAACAATCTTGTATGAAGAAAAATGCTGGCACAAAATAGCCGATATACAAGCTGTCTTGCGTACACTTTCAGGTCAGCCGCAGACGCGGTATATAGTACTGACTCAGGGCGCCTACACTTTGCTGGAAAAAGATGAGGCACAATTGCAGCAGGCATTCTTCACAGGCATTTTGCGCACTTTGCAATACGAATATACTGATATACACTTCAGACAGATAGATGTACCGTCTTCTACACAGGATGATATTGCATCATTGCTGGCAAGTGCAGTATTGGCAGATGCACAATATACAGAACTCGCTATCCGAGATGCGGCTGTTTTCGCGCCAAAATGGAAAAAGGCAACGTCTCCGGATATTGTCAAGTCGGTGGATGGCACGGCCACCTATCTGGTAACAGGCGGTAACAGCGGACTGGGTTGGGAAACTGTCCGATGGTTGGTGAACAAAGGGGCAAAACAAATTGCCATACTGAGTCGCAGTGGCCTGAATGACGAGGCATTGTCACAGATCAGCCAATGGGAAAAAGATGGAGCGGATATCCGTTCTTATACCGGCGATGTTGGGGATGGTCAAACGATACAGAATATACTCCATCAGATACAGTTGCAGCAATCCGCCATTAAAGGTGTTTTTCATGCTGCCGGTATTCTGGAAGATACTTTGTTCGAAAATCTGACGCAGGAAAAATGGGAAAAAGCCATTCAGGCAAAATCCAATGGTGCTTGGCATCTGCATACTTATTTTGATACACCAACGCTGGATTTCTTTGTAGTGTACTCCTCCGTTTCCGGTGTATTAGGATCTGCCGGACAAAGCAATTATGCCGCAGCCAATACCTTCCTTGATGCGTTGGTGCATTATCGCCGCAACAGAGGACTGGAGGCATTGTCCGTTAACTGGGGCACTGTCGCGCAGATCGGCCTGGCCGCCAGACAGGAAAACAGAGGCAACAGATTGAAGGATGTGGGATGGACGCCATTATTGCCCGAACAGCTGTCTTCTTATTTTGATGCAATCTTCCTCAGCGATGCCACACAGATAGCTGTTGCGGATATTCAGTTGGATAAGTGGGCGGCAGCCAATCCGGGAATCAGAAAAAATTATTTCTACAGCAATTTTTTCGCACCAGAAAAATCGGAAGCAGTATCGGCAGAGACAGGGTTCCCAAGTCTGGCAGCCGCACAAAAGTTTGCACGAGAACGCGTCAAGCAAACAGTTTCTGCTATTACAAAAATCGGTATCAGTAAGATAAAGGAAGATGATACTTTCAAAACATACGGCATCGATTCCCTGCTGGCACTTCAGATAAAAAATAAGCTGCAACAGGATTTGAAGCTTACGCTGAATGTGTCCGTTATCTGGGCATATCCAACCGTGGCGAAATTAGCAGATCATATTGCAGCTATGTTGCCATTACAGCAGCAGGAAAAGCCACAGGATACTACGACAGAAGATGTCGTAGTGAAAACATCACCGGCAAAACCGGCATCTTCAGCCGTCAGTATTGAGGAAGAAGTGCAGGCATTGAGTCTGGATGATTTATTGAAACAACTGGAAGATAAATTAAAAGAATAGTATAACTGCGGATGACAAACGAACAATTACAGCACATGCAGCAACTGCTTCAGAAGTCTTTGATTAAGATAAAGACGCTGGAAGCGGCCTTAGAGCATCGTCCGAAGGAGCCTGTAAAAGAAGCGGTGGCGATTGTGGGGTGCGGTGTGCGGTTGCCCGAAAATATACATACAACAGAAGGTTTATGGCAATTGCTGAAAGACAAAAAGTCCGCAGTTAGAAAAATACCGGCCGATCGTTTTGATGTGGATGCCATTTACCATCCGGATGGTAGCACCGTCGGAAAAACCAACGCGCGATACGGCACCTTCCTGAGTAATGATGTCAGATCTTTTGATGCGCCATTTTTTTCCATTTCCCCGAGAGAAGCCAAATGCCTGGATCCCCTGCAGCGCATGGTGCTGGAAGTGGTGTATGAAGCATTTGAACAGGCAGCTATTCCGTCGGAATCACTCCGGGGAAGTAAGACAGGCGTATATATCGCACTGGGAAATTCTGATTATATATCCGCGCGGTTCAGAAGTGGAAATCTTGATACCGTAGATGTGTACGATACTACCGGAATCCTGTTTGGCACCGCCGGTGGTCGCGTTTCCTTTTCCTACGATTTCTGTGGTCCGAGTTTCAATGTGGATGCCGCCTGTGCATCTACTTTGCTGGCAATGCATCTGGCAAAAGAAGATTTGCAAAAAAATCATATTGACCTAGCAGTGGTTTCTTCTGCCAATTTATTGCTCACGCCGGAGATGTTTGTCGGATTGTCCAAGCTCGGCTCACTGTCGTCCGAAGCATGCAGGGCATTTGCTGATGATTGCGATGGCTATATCCGCGGGGAAGGCTGCGGAGTCTTGCTGCTGAAAAGGCTCTCTGATGCACAGCAGCACAACGACAATATCGAACTGATTATCCGGGGTTCTTCCGTAAAGCACAACGGCACTACCAATGGCTTCACGGCGCCCAATCCGAATGTCATTTCATCCAATATTGAAGAGGCCATCAAAGAGGCCGGAATAACTGCCGATGACGTGGATTTTGTGGAGGCGCATGGCATTGGCAACCGATTTACGGATGCGGTCGAAGTGCAGTCCATTCACGAAGGATATAAGGGCAGAACCAAACCTGTTTATGTGGGTTCTGTAAAGGCGAATATCGGACACCTGGAAGCCGGAACCGGCATGCCGATGGTATTTAAGGTCATAGAAGCCATGAAAAACCGCTGCATTCCGGCTCAGATAAATATCAACGCCCTGAATCAGGATGTCGACTGGTCGGCCATCCGTTCTGTGGTGAACCGGGAACATGTAGATTGGCAACCGGTGGCCGGTCGTCCATTGTATGCGGCTATCAATTTGTCCGGATACAGCGGCACCAACGCCCATATGATTTTTGAATCGCCCGCCGCAAAAAAAGCATCCGACCAGATTGCAGGCCCCTATCATTTTGTGTTGAGCGCAAAAGATGGCATTGCCCTCAAAAATACCGCACAGAAATACCTGAACGATACCGCTCTTTTTGAAAAATATACACTCGCAGAAATCTGCTATACGCTGCAGTTCGGAAGAAATCATTTTCCGTATGCCGTGTCTGTAACAGGTCATACAGCGGCGGAAATCATCGCAGGATTATCTGATTTTGTACAGGATATTCCGGCAGCACATGTGCACGTTTCTGCTCCGGAAAAATCAGAAAGTACTCACCTTGCTTTTCTGTTTACAGGGCAAGGCGCTCAGTATTACGGGATGTGCAAAGCATATTATGATACCTTCGGGGAGGTACGCCATACGATAGATGAATGTGACGCGTTGCTGCAACCTTATCTGCAATTATCCATTAAAGAGATGATGTGGGGAACAACGCTGGATAAAAATCTGGTGCACCTTACCAAATATACACAACCGGCATTGTTTGTCGCGGAATATGCTATCGCGATGTGGTGGCAGCGACTTGGCATACAGCCGGATGCATTGATCGGACACAGCATTGGTGAATTGGTGGCGCTCACCGTAGCAAAAGCACTGACATTGAAAGATGCATTGCAGCTGGTGGTTGCCCGCGCCGCGCTGATGAATGCCTTGCCTTTGCAGGAAGGCAGCATGGCTTCCGTATTCTGCAGCGAAGAAACATTGCGTCCGTTTTTAGCGACATCAAATGTTGATCTGGCAGCGGTGAATTCTGTTAAAAACTGTACTGTTTCCGGTAAAAAGGAAGAAGTACAGTCCTTGCTGGAAGTGTTGAGAGAACAACATATTAAGGCAGTTCCATTGCAGGTTTCACACGCATTTCATTCCGCCATGATGGAGCCTGTGCTGGATAAATTTATCTCATTTGCCAAACAGATTCAGGTGCGGGAACCGGAGATTCCTGTTGTGTCTAATGTGACAGGAATGCCATTGACAAAAGCAGAACTGACTCCCGAGTATTTCGCACGACATATCCGCCAGACGGTGTTGTTTCATCAGGGAATGACTTACCTGGATGAAGCAATGAATACAGGTATTTATCTGGAAATAGGACCCAATCCTGTGCTGATCAGTCTGGCTAAACAAAGCATCACACATCCGCATGTTGCCTGGCTGCATTCCGTGAAGAAAGATACCGATGATATCGCGGTATTCCACACGGCACTGCAACAGTTGTATGTCGCGGGCAAACAGCCGAAATGGGATGTTTTCTACAAAGGCAAACACGTCAACAGAGTGTCGCTGCCTACTTACGGATGGAACAAAAAAGTGTATTGGGAAAATCCTGTTTTCCAGCAGAGAAATCAGCCGCAGTCGATATCCGCAGGAAAACAGACCAAAACAGCAGAACCTGTTGTTCGATCCAATGCACAGGCGACGCAGGCCACCCGTGAAACCTTGTTGGCTTATATGCAGATTGAAGCAGCGAAAGTGCTGGGACTGGAAGCAGGGCAAAAGGTGGACATCCACAAAACTTACCGCGAACAGGGATTTGACAGTATGATGAGTGGAGAGTTTCTGAGCTTGATGGAAAAACATATCGGCGCGGAACTGAAGATGGAAGTAATACATCAATATAACACGCCGAAAGAATTACACCAGTATCTGATTGATACCTATTTCGGTGGCGGAGAGATTGATACCACACAGGCCATCACGATGGCAGACATCATGTTTAATCAGGAAATGGAAAATCAGTTTCAGGGCGACTGGCATGAGATTCGTCCGGAAGACGGCATGCTGATACGATGGTTTAAGAAATTTGACAAATACGTACCGTCCGTGAAAGATGGAGTATGATACGGAATGAGGATGAATGTACTTTTACTACACCATGCCGGCGGCGATAAATATGCTTTTCGCCCATTACAGGAAAGCCTGGGGGCTACCGTACAGTGCATCGCACTGGAAGCTCCCGGAAGAGGAGATCGTTACGGAGAGCCGCTGCAATATAGCCTGAATGGTTTACTCGATGATTTTACAGAGCAGATAAAACAGCATATCTATACAGATTATGTGATAGTGGGAATGAGTATGGGTGCCGTTCTCACTTTTCTTATTACACATCGCCTGAAGTTGCAGCATCAGCGACTACCTCAGCACATATTTCTGGCATCCCGTCTGCCTTTCAGTCATTATGAAACCAATCAGGTGATAGCACAAAGTTCCAGCGACGCGTTTTGGGAATTTCTTTCCGTGTATGACAGCAGATCCGCTATTGTTGCAGAGCACCCGGAATTGCGGGCTTTCTATGAACCGATTATTCGTGCGGACTTCACTGCTATGCAGCATTTCGATCAGGCTTTTGACAACTTGCCCAAGCTCGATATACCTTGTTCCATTTTATACGGCAAAGAGGATGTACGCATGTTTGATGCCGAACTGGGAAAAAGATGGAACGAGTATTTTGTGCGGGCACCTGAATACAAGGCCTTCGATGGCGGCCATTTCTTTTTATACGAAAATGCTGCAGTTGCGGATTACATCCTGGAAACCATCAGACATGGACGCGGATAAATGCCATATATACTGTCTGCACCAACCGGAAAGACTGGATAGTGCAATACATCAGCGCTTGTTGTCTGTGTTGCCAATGACTATGCAATCTGATATTAATGCCTATAAACATTGGCAGAGTGCGCAGGCAGGTTTGTTGGGGAAAATATTGATTCAATACGCATTTCTGGAAAATGGAATATCCTTTGTGTTACAGGATATCTTGTTTACGGAAAAGGAAAGACCCTATGTGAACGGTGCGATAGATTTTAATCTGTCACATTCCGGAGCATATGTCATGCTTGCCATCACGGAAACCGGCAGTGTTGGAATTGATATCGAAAAACACAGAACGCTCAAGCCATCGCTGTTTCAAAAATATTTTGATGCAAGGGAATGGATGGAAATAGAACAATCACGGGAGCCGGAAAAAACATTTTTTCAACTGTGGGCCATCAAGGAAAGTGCCATCAAATGTGATGGACGAGGCGTTGAGGTATTGTCGCGGACACATCGGCAATACGATACAGATACCGTTCTTTGTGATGGCCGAATATTTCATTTTTCGCAACTGGATATTGCTCCGGATTACGCCGCCGCTGTTGCTGTTACAAAGCCTCTTCAGATGGAAATAAGCCATCTGCATGTAGCTGATTTGTTGAGCCGTATTTAAATGGGTTCGCCAATCAGATCGCGGATAACCACGCTCGCGCACACGCCGCCGAAGGCGGCAGGAAGGTAGGAGATAGTGCCGTAGGCCGACTTCTTGAAGTTGGTGCCGTCCGTTAGAATCAGGGAATCTTTGTCGGGTAATTCTGTAGAAAATACCACTTTGATGCCTTTGTAAATCTTTTCTTTCTTGAGTCGTTTGCGCACGGTTTTTACAAACACGCAATTATAGGTTTTGGATAAATCCGCCACTTTCAGTTTTGTCGGGTCGAGTTTTCCGCCGGCACCACCCGATGAGATGATTCTTTTCTTATGGCGGTAGGCAGCAATCAGCAGATTCAGCTTCGGGGTGATGCTGTCGATAGCATCCACGATATAATCATACTCTTCTGCCAGAATAATTTCATACGCTTTTTCCGGATTCAGGAATTCTTTCACCACCTTCAGTTCCAGTTCCGGATTGATATCGCGCAGACGTGCTGCCATCCAGTCGGCTTTGCTGACTCCATGTGTGGAAGACAGCGCAGGCAGCTGACGGTTTCTGTTGCTGGGGTCTACTACATCGCCATCCACGATAGTCATCTTCCCGACACCGGCACGGGCAATGAACTCAGCGGCAAATGAACCGACACCGCCCATGCCCACAACCAATACATTGGCCTGATTGAGCCGTCGTAAGTTTTCGTCACCAATTAATAAAGTCGTCCTTGATAACCAGCTGATATCCTGCATTTGTAAAAGTTTGTGCGAATATCTTTATTTTTGATAAAATGTTGGCGTTTTACAGGGAGGAAAATAAAGTCATTTGCGGCATAGATGAAGCCGGCAGAGGTTGTATTGCCGGTCCTGTGGTGGCTGCCGCGGTCATTCTGCCGGATGATTTCTCGCATCCGCTGCTGAATGATTCCAAAAAACTGAGCGAAGAACAGCGGAATCTGCTGAGACCGCTTATCGAATCTGCAGCCATTGCTTTCGGCGTAGGGATAGTCGATAATCAGATTGTTGACGAGATAAATATCCTGCAGGCCACCTATCGGGCGATGCATCTGGCAACAGACCGCCTGAAAGTATTGCCGGATTTATTACTGATAGATGGGAATCGATTCAGGCCTTATAAAAATATCGCTCACAAGACCATCATTAAAGGAGATGGAAAATATATGCAGATTGCCGCCGCCTCGGTATTGGCTAAAACTTATCGGGATGAAATGATGGAGCGGTTGCACCTTGAATTTCCCGCATACAATTGGCAGAAAAATAAAGGATATCCTACTCTCGCACATCGGGCAGTGGTAAAAGAACTGGGCAGTTGCAGGTATCACCGGCAGACATTCCAGTTGCTCAAACCGGAACAGTTAACCATTTTTTAAGTTGCAGTGCACAAAAAAAGTCCATCTATTCAGATGGACTCCAAAACATTGCTTTATGAAAATTAAGGATGGTCAGCATACAGAATGTTGGCGCCGCTCATATAAGACTGGGTGTCGCCATTCCAGATGCCATCCCAGTCGCCTTTCGCTGGACTGCTTGCATTGCCGTCTCCGTTGGTATCACCGCCATAGGTGTCATCTTTGATGGAGGTCAGGATGGCGGATGCGTTGATGTTCAGTGGTCTGCTGGTCTGTTTCTTTAATCCGGCACTGGTAGAAAATTTAACCACTACATTGGCTCCGATATTAAAGGTGTGGTTTAGCGCACCCTGATAGTATCCATCAATTACATAGGGTACTTCTGTTTCACTATAGGTGGTTGTGTAATTTGATTTGCCGCTGGTATAGGTCCAGATGGCATTCCGGGTGTTTTTCTCCGAAGGATTGAGCGGGTTGCTGAAAGAATTGGATGGGTCGAAGTTGTAGTTTACATCCAGATATATCGGACGGTCATTATCGTAGAATACATTGTTTGTAAATACAGATACGCTATTGTCATTCATGTAGAAACCGCCGTAGAATGCATAGGAAGCGGAGTTGCTGGATACAGATTTTGTGTGTGCAAAAACACAATGGTCGAAAGTGAAGGATGAGCCGGCTACAGAAATGCGTACGGCATTATTGTAAGGGTTGTCGTTGGCACCTGCGTAGAAGAAATCGCAATAGGTAAACATATGGTCGTTACCCCCGTTGAGATATACGCAGGTCCAGTCGCCTTTGGCAGGTGAGGTGGCATCTCCGTCGCCATTGGTATCTCCGCAATAATTGTCATCTTTGTAGGAAGTAAACACAATGCGGTTTTCAGCGGTACCTTCTGCCAGCACCTGACCCGAGTTGACATTTAACCGTGCATTGGGTTTGAACTTCACTACTACACCCGGCTCTATGGTTAGTGTCGCACTCAGCGTTACCCAGCCGTCCAGTACATATACATTGCCGGCAGTCCATGTGGTGTTGGTCGTGATATTCGCATTTGCTGCAAGAGTTACGACACTGCAGGCTTCACTCTCGCCTGTTGTGAATGCAACGCTTTCGCCGTAGGAAGTGCCGCTGCTGTTGATGGCATAAGCTCTGACATAGTAGGTTGCATTAGGTTCAAATCCTTCGTATGTATCCGAGAATGCCCCGAGTCCGCTGCCCATCTCAAAGAATATGTCATTGGGATCCGTGATGGTCGGATTGGGTTCGTCACTCAAGCAGATACCTTTTTCGGTAACATTACTGCCGCCATCATCCGTTACATTACCACCTAATACCGCAGTAGTCTGTGTGATATCAGACGGAGCGGCAGTTATAACAGTTAGTGTACCATTGTTGTCTTCTGTTTTGGAACAGGCACTGATAATACAGGAAATAGCAAGGAGCCATCTGCCTGTTTTTTTCATCATCTTATTCATAGTATGACTTTTTGATTTTTTTGTAAAGTTACCGCCATCACCTGTCGTAAAATATCCTGTAAAAACATGATTTTTAACGGGCAATAAAAATCCTTATATAATAGGATATGCGTATTTTTATATAAACGCTTACTTTGTACAGATGAACACCGCAATAAAATATGCTTTGCTGCTTTGTGTCTGCTGTTGCTTCGGGAAAGCATCCGCGGCAGAATTGGAGGTGTTGCTGGAGCAACTGAAATCGGCCAGAGAAGATACCGCGAAAGTATCGCTGCTGCTGGATATAGAAATGGCATATTCCGCGAAGGATCCGGATTCCGCTATGTATTACCTCAATCAGGCGAGAAAGCTGGTGCACAAGCTCAATGATACCACCAATGAATACAGGTGTTATTTTGAATATGTTGTATTGTATCATGCAAAATTCGATAATCAGAAGGCGCTCGAGTATTGCCTGAAAACAATAGACATTGCGCAGAAACGCAACAACAAACAACAGGAGGCAAAGTCTTACCGGGCACTGTTTAATATCTACCATAATCTGCGGGAATATGATCTTGCGGTCAAGTATGCCATGCATTCCCGCAAACTGAGTGAATCTATAGGTGATACACTGAACATTGCCATAAATTACGGCAATCTGTGCTGGCTGTACATGGATTTGGGACAGTATAAGAAAGCGGTATATTACGGTGAAAAAGGAATTGAGGCAGGAAAACGGTACCGCGATATCAAAGGTTGGCTGATTTCCATCAATAATACAGCGTTGGCATACCGCAACCTGAATGATAATAAAAAGGCGGAAGAACTATTTAAGCAGCAACTGGAGATTGCCTATAAAGAAAATATTCCGCGCTCCATTCACAAGGGACTTGCCAATCTTTGTATCATGTATTACAATATCGGAGACCGCGATAATTTAGCCAGATACACGCAGGAATACAATAACTATGTAACATCCAGTAATGTTCGTATTGGCCCGAAGGATCAGTGCTACGGTTATATCGTGAATGCCTATAATTATATCTATAACAAACAGTTTTCCCTTGCGGAAGAACAAATTCTCAAAGGACTGGAAATAGCGGAAAGAGATAGTATTGCCGATCCATTAATGGAATTGTATACCGCCTATTCCAACCTCAGCTATGCTAGGCATGATTTTCAAAAAGGACAGTTTTATCTCAATAAATACGACTCCGTGAGTCAGGCGGAATTTGACGATGAGCTGTCCCTGTATTCCATGGATCTGGAAGCTAAGTACGAAACGGCAAAAAAGGAAAACAAGATACTTAAGCAACAACAGCAATTGCAAAATCGCAGCGTCTGGATATATATTCTGATGGGTTCTGTGCTATTACTCGCAGCACTTTCTTTCCTGCTTTATCGATATTTCGCGCAGCGGAATGCATTGCTCAGTAAGGAAAAAATTATCAGGGAACAGCGCATTCAGGAACTAGAAAAAGAGAAGCAACTCGAAGCTACGGAGGCCATTCTGAAAGGACAGGAAGAGGAAAGAAGCCGCATCGCCAAGGACCTGCACGATGGATTGGGAGGAATGCTGTCCGGTGTAAAATATTCACTCAACAATATGAAAGAAAATGTTTTGCTGACACCGGAAAATGCCCTTTCATTTGGCCGGACACTGGATATGCTGGACTCCGGTATCCAGGAATTAAGAAGAATTGCGCACAATATGATGCCCGAAAATCTGGTAAAGTTCGGACTTGATGTCGCACTGAAGGATTATTGCAGTGCCATAGCGGGAAGCAAGTCATTGCAGATAAACTATTCATCTTTTGGTATTGACCGGTTGCAGCTGGATACCAATGTAAGTGTGACGGTTTACCGCGTTATCCAGGAGCTTATCGGCAATGTCATCAAGCACGCGCAGGCTACCGGAGTCATTGTGCAGTTGTTTCGTGATGAGGACAAACTGCATATCACCGTGGAGGATAATGGAATAGGATTTGATACCCAAAATATCCAATCATTCAAAGGTGCCGGCTGGACGAATATACAGAACAGGATTGCCTATCTGAAAGGTACGATTGAACTGGAATCCGGCAAAGGCACCGGAACATCTGTTGTAATTGAAATTCCGTTAGCATGAAAACAACCAGACTATTTATTGTAGATGACCATTATATGGTGATAGAAGGATTCAGTGTGCTGTTGCAGTCGGATAATTCAGTTGAAATTATTGGACATGCAAAAGATGCGCAAAGCTGTATGTCGTTTCTGCAGCGTGCGCAGCCCGACGTGATTTTTCTCGATATAAATCTGCCCGACACAAGTGGAATAGAAGTGTGCAAACAAATTAAGCAATTATATCCAGCCATTAAAATCATCGCGCTCAGCACATTCAATCAAAACAGTTATATCCAGAAAATGCTGGAAAATGGCGCAAGCGGTTATCTGCTGAAAAATACCACGAAAGAGGAGATACTTATTGCCATCAAAACCGTGATGTCGCATAAGCAATATCTGGCCAGAGAAGTGAAAGACAGCCTGAAAGAAAAAGCTGAAAATGGTCCGGCACTCACGCGCAGGGAGAAAGAAATTCTGAAGCTGATTGCGGACGGACTGACGAGTGCAGAAATCGGGCGATTGCTTTTTATCAGTACTACCACCGTTGATACACATCGTAAGCATTTGCTGGA
>JADLAH010000205.1 GCA_020848315.1 Chitinophagales bacterium
AAGATAGGAGACATTAAATTCAACGGATACCCAATGATTAACCAACTTGATGATATTGACCTGAGAATTTTATCCATTCTAATGCAGGATGCAAAAACGCCGTATACTGACATTGCAAAACAATTATTTGTATCCAGCGGAACGGTGCATGTACGCATGAAGAAAATGGAGGAAATAGGCATTATCAAGAGTTTTAATCTGCAAGTCAACCATCACCTGCTCGGCTATGATATCACGGCCTTCCTGGGCATCTACCTCAGTAAAAGTTCGCAGTATGATGTCGTTGCCAAAGAACTGGAGAAAATCCCTGAAATCGTGGATTTGCATTATACAACGGGCAACTATTCCATGTTTCTGAAGCTGATATGCAAAGACACCAATCACCTCCGCCAGATACTGATGGAAAGAATTCAGAAGATTGAAGGCATCACCCGTACGGAAACGATGATCTCTCTGGCGGAAAGCATTAACAGACCGCTGAAATTTGAAGAATAGCTGCATTTTTACCAATAGCCTAAAATTTACTATATTTGCACACGATGCAGATTTATAACAACATATTAGAAACCATCGGCAATACCCCTATTGTCCGACTGAATAAAATTACCACGCATATTCCGGCCACTGTTGCCGTAAAAATAGAATCTTTTAATCCGGGCAACTCCATCAAAGACCGTATGGCGCTGAAGATGATTGAGGATGCGGAAAAAGACGGGCGCCTGCAGCCGGGCGGCACCATTATTGAATGCACCAGCGGCAATACCGGCATGGGACTCGCCATGGCGGCAGTAGTCAAAGGCTACAAGTGTATCTTCACTTCTACCGACAAACAATCGAAAGAAAAGTTTGATATGCTGCGCGCCATGGGCGCAGAAGTAATCGTATGTCCTACAGCCGTAGATGCAGACGACCCGCGCTCCTACTACTCCGTTGCGCAGCGATTAGCCAAAGAAATCCCGAACTCCGTGTGGATGAACCAGTACGACAACCTCTCCAACCGACAGGCTCACTACGAACAAACAGGTCCGGAAATATGGAAACAGACAGACGGAAAAATCACTCATTTTGTCGTAGGCATCGGCACGGGAGGCACCGTAACAGGTACTTCCAAATTCTTAAAAGAACAGAATCCGAATATCAAAACATGGGGCATCGATACCTATGGTTCTATTCTGAAACAATACCACGAAACGGGCACTTTCGACCCGAAGGAAATTCATTCCTACATCACAGAAGGTATCGGAGAAGATATCATTCCGCAGAATTACGATTTCAGCCTGATTGACTACGTGGAAAAAGTGACGGACAAAGAGGCTGCTCTGATGCAGCGCCGACTGGCGAGAGAGGAAGGCATCTTTGCCGGTAACTCCGCAGGTTCCGCCATACAGGGACTGTTGCAGTTGCACGAAAAATTTCCACTGACAAAAGATGATTTAGTCATCATCATTCTGCACGACCACGGTTCCCGTTATGTAGGAAAATTCTTCAACGACGAGTGGATGAAAGAAAAAGGATTCCTGGATTAACGTCCGTCTATCTTCAACCCTTTCACCTGATGCAATAACTGCCGCAACTGCGCCACTGTTTCCGGCGACATTTGCTTTTTTTCCATCAGATGCGCCGTATTTTTTTCGATGAAAATCAGAAAGAGATTTTCCGATTCCGAAACTTCGGAAATATTACTCCACAAAGTTTTATGACTGTTTCCGTTTTTGGTGGTAATGACAAATCCTTCTTCCGTAAAATCGTAGGCCATCTCATCGCCCAGCGTTCCTTTCTTAAACTGATTGGCAATGCCGCGCATCAGCAAGCGAAAATACAGATAGGGAAACAGTATCAGCACCCATCCGAGCATAAAATAGAAAGAATCATTCAGCATAAATTCCGTGAAGGTATATTCCTTCAGCTTGCTGTAAAACAGATACAATCCGGAAAACGGAATAAACAGAAAGAATACCAGATTTTTCCAGTTGCGTCTGAAATAATGCAGGCGCATAAATTCCTTATATGCTTCCAGGGTTAGTTTTTGTCGGACGGAGATTGCCATATTCAAATTAAATCATAATTCGGGAAATAAAAAAACGTATGCAGAAATTATAAGAAGATACGCCATTCAGTACGCAAAAATAAAAAACGCCGTAAATCAATGACTTACAGCGTTTTTGGAGGTCGATGGCGGATTCGAACCGCCGTACGAGCTTTTGCAGAGCTCTGCCTAGCCTCTCGGCCAACCGACCATTTTGTTTGAATGGACTGCAAATATACACTATTTTATGTAATTCAAAAAAAAATCATCCGCTTTCCGATTTTTCTTTGAAAAAATCAGTCTTTCCCGCTCACCACACCGGCATCTTCCAGTTCCACTACGCTGGCTGCCACGCGTTCGCCCAATGGCGGATGCAGTTTGCGCACCTTAATCCGCACCGTATCTTCTTCGGGCAGAACGTTCCGCAAATCCACCAGAATATTGTGCGCCACATGTTCAATCAGCTTGACCGGCTGCGCCATGTTTTTCTTTACAATATGAAAGATAATTTCGTAATCCAACGTCCCTTCCAAATCATCATACAAAGCCGCGCCCTGCGCGTCGGTATGTACGTGTACATCCACCACATAACGGCCTCCTATCTTTTGTTCCTCTTCATACACGCCGTGAAATGCATAAAATTCCATGCCTTCCAATCCAATCCATAATTTTTTTTGCATAACTTGCATTTGCGGCAAACCTACGTTTTTTTTGAATGGAAAATTCTCCTTTGCCCGCGATTTTTTTAAAACAAACAACACAAAAAACATACACTCATGTCAAACAGATATGCCACCACCTTCAGAGGATTTGATTATTTGAATATCAGCGAACAGCTGACGCCGGAACAACGCCATATCCGGGAAAGTGTGCGTCAGTGGGTGACTCAATCCATCTCACCTATCATAGAAGACTGCGCCGAACGCAATGAATTCCCGCGCCACCTCGTAAAAGAACTGGGTGCATTGGGTGCGTTAGGCCCGCATATCCCGCAGGAATACGGCGGCGGCGGACTGGATCAGATTTCCTACGGACTGATTATGCAGGAACTGGAGCGTGGCGATTCGGGCATCCGCAGCTGCGCGAGTGTGCAAAGTTCGCTGGTAATGTATCCTATCTGGAAATATGGCAGTGAAGCACAGAAACAACACTTTCTGCCCAAACTCGCCAAAGGCGAATACCTCGGTAGTTTTGGACTCACCGAGCCCAATCACGGCAGCGATCCTGCCAGTATGGAAACGCGTCTTATCAAACAAGGTGACCAATACATTCTGAATGGCGCCAAAATGTGGATTACCAATGCTCCGCTCTGCGATGTGGCGGTAGTATGGGCGAAGAACGAAAAAGGACACGTCGTAGGCTGCCTGGTGGAACGCGGGATGCCCGGATTTACAACACCGGAAATTAAGGGAAAATGGAGCCTGCGGGCATCCATCACCGGAGAGTTGATCTTTCAGGATGTCATTATACCGGAAGAAAATATACTGCCCGAAGCCCGTGGACTCAAGGCACCTCTCTCCTGTTTGTCTACCGCACGCTACGGCATTTCCTGGGGCGCCCTCGGTGCCGCTATGGACTGCCTGCATCATGCATTGGAATACAGCAAAGAACGTATGCAGTTCGGCAAACCACTTGCTGCCTTTCAGCTGACACAAAAGAAACTGGCGGAGATGCTCACGGATATCACGCAGGCGCAATTACTGGCACTGCAGGTAGGCAAGCTGTACAATGAAGGCAAGGTGACGCCTGCGCATATCTCTATGGCCAAGCGCAACAATGTGGAAATGGCCCTGCGCACTGCCCGCGAATGTCGTCAGCTATGCGGCGCTATGGGCATCAGCGGAGAATTGCCTTTCATGCGACACGCCATGAACCTCGAAAGTGTCATCACTTATGAAGGCACCCATGAGGTACACCTGCTCATTACCGGCATGGACCTCACCGGCATCAACGCTTTCAGCTGATTATCAGCACCGATTTTGAAGCAGTAATGCTGTTCAATATTATGTGGAAAATCTCTCCGGAGGCTTCCCTGCAAACTGTATTTTTTGCGAACAAAACAAGTATTGTTTGACAGATAAAAAGTTTAGATTCGCAGCCCAAATTTGATTGTATGTTTGAATTCAGTTCCGCTATCAGTGAAAAAACCGGCATTGCGGAAAATGCCGTCATCGCCGTCCTTCGTTTGCTGGAAGAAGGCGCGACAGTTCCCTTTATTGCACGTTACAGAAAAGACAGTACCGGTGCACTCGATGAAGTGCAGATTCAGAAAATCCAGGATGAAGCTAAATTTCAGAAAGACTTCGCCGACCGCAAAGCCGCGATAGAAAAATCAATCAGCGAACAGGGCAAAATGACCGAAGCGCTGCAGGCCGCATTGGACAAGGCGACTACACTTTCACAGCTCGAAGACATTTATCTTCCCTACAAACCGAAGCGAAAAACAAGAGCGCAGATGGCGCGGGAACGCGGACTAGAACCATTGTCGGTGATCCTGCTCGCTCAGGAAAATATCAATCTGGAATCCGTAGCCTCCACCTTTATCAACGACGATATCAAAACGGTGGCGGAAGCGCTGGAAGGCGCACGCGATATCATTGCGGAAGGCATACACGAAAATGCTGCCATCCGTGC
>JADLAH010000206.1 GCA_020848315.1 Chitinophagales bacterium
AATGCCATTCTCTGAAGTGGAAGATTTCCTTAATCAGTTTCTCATTATCAGTCATGAATCAGCGGACAGAGAACGCGATCCGTCCCATCTGTTGCACGCCCTTCAGCGGACAGCGCAATACCTGACGGATAACGCGGATGTACTGCCATTGGTGCACACACTTCACCGCAGCGAATCGCGGGATGATGAGGTGGAGTATGTGGAAATAGACGGCATCAAAGGATATGTGGAAGGCGATATTTATTATTATAAGGATTATTCCGCTCACAGGCAGCAGTTGCATATCAGAAGCTATTGGGAAGACAGCGGAAAAATAGATTTTTATGTGGATGCACAGCCGGAAATAGTATTGGATGGGCAACCGTATTTTGTCGGCACCATTACCAAAGCGGAGCAGTTCCGCCCGGAGTTTCAGGTGTGCTACGACTTTCTGCAGCAGGCCATCCGGGCAAATAAAAAAGTTTTCTGGGAAATAGGCTAAAGGATGTAAGATGTTTTCCGATGATGATTATTATTGCTCAATATTTCTCGAACCAGTCAAACTTATCGTGAATGATATTCTGCTTTTCTTTGCGGATATAACTCAGATAAGCGGCCGGCACGGGCAGTAATTTTTTCTCTTTCAGCCAGATCAGCGACCAGGTGGATTTGATTGGAAATCCTTTCACCGGAATAATCTGCAACTGCCGGCTTTCCAGTTCATTTTTAATGCCTATCAGTGGCATGATAGAGTAGCCAAGTCCCGCAATGACGGCCTGTTTCACCGCTTCATTGCTCGTCAGCTCCATCTTCTTTTTCACCGGCAGATTGTTTTTGCGGATAAATTTTTCCATTACATGTCGCGTTCCCGATCCCTGTTCGCGATATATCAGCGGAATAGTTTCAAAGATTTTCTTATCATGTTCTTTCTTGCCGAATCTGGATTCGTGGTTGCCCACTACAAAAAGTTTGTTTTGCATCAGATCCACTTTGTCGGTATTCAGTGTTTCCGGCAATACACTCACCAGCGCAAAGTCGACTTCATTTTTTTCGAGACTATTGATGACCTGTGCCTTGTTGGTTACATCGAGCAGCAATTCCACGCCCTGGTGCTGTTTCATGAAATCGGCGTGCTGGTTTTTTCGCAAACGCTGACAGACGAAAAGATTGCTCATCAGGAAGTATTATCAGCCGGCGGACAACTGGCGGAAGCAGCCCGGAATCTGTATGCATCACTGCACCGGCTGGACAGGCTGCAGCTGGATGTAATTGTCGCGGAACGCTTGCCGGAGGTGAGTCTGGGTTTGACAATTAACGACCGGCTGGAACGCGCGGCAAAACAATAATTTTTCTAAAACTTTAAAAATTACATTTATGGAAAAGCACCAAACAAAACTGATTGACGGAAATTTCACTCCGGAAACGGCCAGGGAAATGATGCAGGAATTGCTGAAGCAGAACATCAATTTTTACGGCATAGAAAAATACAAAAATCAGTTTCATTACGGCGATGACCAACAGCAATTTGATCAGGTTATTAATCAGCTCACACAGGAAAGGCAACAACTGATGCAGTGGCTGAATAACCTCGGTGATAAGGAACAGATTAAGATTCATTGCAACATCACCATGGAGAAAATAGCATAATGGAATTTCAGGTATTACTCAGCAATCTAACCAATCCGACGATTCTGTTTTTTGTGCTGGGAATTATTGCCACACAACTGAAAAGCGATCTGGAAATCCCGGCCAGCAGCACCAAGTTTATTTCCCTGTATCTGCTCTTTTCGATAGGTTTTAAAGGTGGTCAGGAACTGGCACACAGCGGATTCAACAGAGAAATTGTGTATGCACTTTTTTTCGGATTAGCCATTTCTTCTGTCATTCCGCTGTATACTTTTTTCATTCTTAAAAGAAAACTGAGCGTCAGCAATGCCGGCGCGGTGGCAGCATCTTACGGTTCTGTAAGTGCGGTTACTTTCGTGGCGGCGGTGGCCTTTCTGGAGGCGCAGAAAATTGCGTCTGGCGGTCACATGGTGGCGGTCATGGCGCTGATGGAATCACCTGCAATTGTCGCGGGTGTCATCCTGATGAAGAAGTACGACCAACAACGCGATGGGGAAGAAAAGATGAATATTAAATCGGTGCTCCACCATTCTTTCACCAATGGCAGCGTGCTTATTGTGTTGGGCAGTCTGATTATTGGTCTCATTGCGGATGCCAAACAATCTGAAGGAATCAGGCCTTTCACCACCGATATTTTCAAAGGATTTCTGGCCATATTTCTGCTGGAGATGGGTATGGTAACGGCGAAGAGATTCTCTGCATTCAGAAAATACGGCCTGTTTGTTTCGCTGTTCGCTATTCTTATTCCGGCAGTCAACGGCAGCGTGGTGGCATACATCAGTCAGTTCGTTACGCAGGATATCGGCAACCGTTTTATCTTCGCTATTCTGGCGGCCAGCGCATCCTATATTGCGGTGCCCGCGGCTATGCGCTTGGCCCGTTCAAAGGCTGATCCGGGGTTGTATCTGCCGATGGCATTAGGCGTCACTTTCCCGTTCAATATCACCATCGGAATGTCGTTGTATTTTCTGATTGTCAACCATTCCGGCTGAAATAAAGGATAACACCTGTTGAGAGCGGAAATCTAAAAGTGTTACTACTTTTTATAGATGCTGAAACGATCCTGATATTCATCGGGACAGCATGACGGTCAGTGCTTGCAGTTGCGTCATTCCGTCCCGATGAATATCGGGATTGTTTCAGCAGCTAATTTTCGACATTCATAAGATACTTTATGCTGTTTTTATCTTTCCTTCCCAATGCAAACAAGGCAGAATAATTTATTTTGCTATCGGTTGGTGTCCTCGCCAACTGATAGATTAATCCGTCTTCATTCGTCTATTTAGGTGCAATATTATTCCTTTCATTGTCACGAAAGGAATAGTCAAAACAAACATTGTAACCGCAATCAAAATAATTGTTCCGTTGTTACAGTTTTGTGTGACTTGAAGTCCGGCACTCAATACGCCAATAAGGAACGACACCACCGGTGTTAAAATACCTGTCCCGAAAAAAATGATTACACGGTTCTTAATGAGGTATTCGTTTCGTCGCGTCATAACGAAAGTTAATATGAGCGTTTCAATAAACCACACGAAGAAAACCAAAAGGATTATGTACATGTCGAACGGCTTAAATGTTAATTGTGATATTCGCTATCAGTTGGTATCCTCACCAACCAATTAATAAAGAAAGGTATCCAATTTATTTATATCTCGCTGATTTTGTGTCTAACTACTAACTACTCACTACTAAGTACTAACAGCCCTACACATCATAATTCAGCACACTCTGCAGCCAGCGTTCCATGTCTTCTACTTTCATGTTCTTGCGTTGCGCGTAATCTTCCACCTGATCTTTTGCAATTTTTCCGATACCAAAATATTTGCTGTCGGGATGGGAGAAATACCAGCCGCTGACACTGGATGCCGGATACATCGCATTACTTTCGGTGAGGATGATGCCCGCATTTTTCTCCGCGTCCAGCAATTTAAACAACATCGGTTTTTCGGTGTGATCGGGACAAGCCGGATAGCCTGGTGCAGGCCGTATGCCCTGGTATTTCTCGCGGATGAGTTCGTCGTTTTCCAGTTGCTCTGATTTCGCATAGCCCCAGAATTCCTTGCGCACCCGCTCGTGCAGGCGTTCCGCGAAAGCTTCCGCCAGTCGGTCGGCCAGTGCTGCCAGCATAATCTTGTTGTAGTCGTCGTGGTTATCCTGAAAATGCTGCAACCATTTTTCTATACCGATGCCCGCGGTTACCGCAAAACCACCGATATAATCCTGTTTGCCACTGTCTTTCGGCGCGATGAAATCACTCAGACAATAATTCGGCAGACCTTCTCCTTTTTTGTTTTGCTGGCGCAGATGATGCAGCACCGATTTGCGTTTATCCGTTAATACTTCCGGATGGCTGAGGTCTTTCAGTTCAATGTCATCCATCTGGCTGTTGGCTTCAAAGAAACCGATGACACCTTTGGCGGTCAGCCATTTTTCAGCGATGATTGTATCCAGCAGCGCATTCGCGTCCGCGAATAATTTCTTTGCTTCTGTGCCCACCATTTTATCTTCCAGGATATTCGGATATTTTCCGTGTAATTCCCAGGTAGAGAAAAAGGGTGTCCAGTCGATATACGGGCGCAAATCATTCAGATCGTAGTCATCAAAAACTTTCGTGCCGAGGAAACTTGGTTTCGGTGGATGATAATTGCTCCAATCCAGTTTCAACCGATTGTTTCTCGCTTCTTCGATGCTGATATAGTCTTTTACAATCTGCTTGCCCTGGTGGCGCTGACGCATCATTTCATATTCGGAGCGGATGTCGGCGACAAATGAATCGCGGCCATCTTTGCTCAACAGGCTGCTGACCACCGGCACACTGCGCGACGCATCGAGTACATGTATAACAGGGTGGTCGTAGTTGGGTTCTATTTTTACGGCCGTGTGTATCTTGGAAGTGGTGGCACCGCCAATCAGCAAAGGTTGTTTCATGCCGCGGCGTTTCATTTCTTTTGCCACAAACACCATTTCATCCAGTGAAGGGGTGATTAATCCGCTGAGTCCTATGACATCGACTTCTTCTTTTTCCGCGATGTCGAGTATTTTTTCGCAAGGCACCATCACACCGATGTCGATAATCTCAAAGTTGTTGCAGGCCAATACTACGCCTACGATGTTTTTTCCGATATCGTGCACATCACCTTTTACGGTGGCGAGTAAGATTTTTCCTTGTTTGTTGCTGGCTCCTGCCTCTTTCGCGGCTTCGATGAACGGCAGGAGATAGGCCACGGATTTTTTCATGACACGCGCGGATTTCACTACCTGCGGCAGGAACATTTTTCCGGCGCCAAATAAGTCGCCGACCACATTCATTCCGTCCATCAGCGGCCCTTCAATCAGACTGAGCGGATGGTCGTACAACTGTCGGCATTCTTCCGTATCCTGATCGATGAAGTCGATGATACCTTTTACCAGCGCATATTTCAGGCGTTCCTGTACAGACTGATTTCTCCAGGAAAGGTCTTCTTCTTTTTTCTTCGCGCTGCCTTTTACGGTGTCGGCATATTCCAGCAGGCGTTCGGTCGCATCTTCGCGTCGGTTCAGCAGCACATCTTCCACGCGTTCCAGCAAATCCTTGTTGATGTCGTCATACACCTCCAGCATGGTTGGATTGACAATGCCCATATCCATGCCTTCTTTGATGGCGTGATAGAGGAAAGCCGAGTGCATGGCTTCGCGGACAATATTATTTCCTCTGAAAGAAAATGAAACGTTGGATACACCGCCACTGACATGTGCGCCCGGCAGGTTGGTTCTGATCCATTTGGTGGCGCGGAAGAAATCCACGGCATTATTGCGGTGTTCTTCCATTCCTGTCGCTACCGGGAATATATTCGGGTCGAAGATGATGTCGTTCGGGTTGAATTTAACTTTGTCAACCAGCAGGCGGTAACTGCGTTCACAGATTTCAATCCTGCGTTCGTAGCTGTCGGCCTGTCCATTTTCATCAAAAGCCATTATCACGGTGGCGGCGCCATATTTTTTAATCAGTTTCGCTTGACGGATGAATTCTTCTTCGCCGCCTTTTAAGGAAATGGAGTTGACAATTCCTTTGCCCTGAATGCACTTCAGGCCGGCTTCAATGATTTCCCATTTGGAAGAATCTATCATGATGGGAATGCGGGCAATTTCCGGTTCAGAGGCGATCAGGTTCAGAAATTTCACCATGGCCTTTTCGCCGTCAATCATCCCTTCATCCATATTCACGTCGAGCACCTGCGCACCGCCGCGCACCTGATCCATAGCAACGGCCAACGCGTCTTCAAAGCGTTCCTCTTTAATCATTTTTAGAAACACCTTGGAGCCGGTCACGTTGGTGCGTTCTCCGATATTAATAAAGTTGGAGCTGGCCGTAACCAATAAAGGTTCTAATCCCGAAAGTTTTAAAATATGACAGTCTGTTTCCATGTATTATTTTTTACCACTAAGACACTAAGTGCACTCAGTGTCTTAGTGGTTTTTTTAATTAAACAATTTCAATTGCTTCTTTATTGACCGTTCTTGGTTTATAATTTTTAGCCACTTCTGCAAAACATCGGATATGATCCGGTGTGGTGCCGCAGCAGCCGCCGAGTATATTGATTAATCCCAATTCCAGATATTCTTTGGTTGCTGCCGCCATTTGTTCCGCGGTTTCATCATAGCCGCCAAAGGCATTCGGTAAACCGGCATTCGGATAAGCGCTGACGTAGAAAGGTGCTTCTTTTGCCAATAC
>JADLAH010000207.1 GCA_020848315.1 Chitinophagales bacterium
ATGCCCACAATCGGCAGCATGATATGCTTTAATACTTCCTTAAAATCTTTTATTACGCCAATCTTTTTAGACAACATTCTGGACGTGTACATGAGCAGCGCGAGTTTGGCAAAATCGGAAGACTGGAAAGTGAATCCAATGCCCGGAATGCGCACCCAACGGCTGGCATCATTAATTCTTACACCAAAGAACATTGTATAGATTAATAAAGGAATAGATATTATCAGCATCATCTGCGCCAGACGGGAAAAATAACGATGGTCGATTCTGTGTACCTGATAGGTGATAAAAAGCCCCATCAACAGCATGAAACTATGACGCAAGAGATAGTACTCCGTATCTTCCTCGTTTTTGTAGGCCAGTGCGCGGGTAGAACTATATACCAACAACAGAGAAATAGCATTTAATGCCAGCACGATGTACCAGATATACTTATCTCCTTTTATATTGTTGTATATACGTCCTAACATGTCGTTGATATTACAGGTTTAATACGCAACGTTTGAATTGCTTGCCTCTGTCTTCGTAGTTTTCGAACAAATCAAAACTTGCACAACATGGGGAGAGCAGCACCACATCGCCTTTCTCTGCGATATTGTATGCCATCTGCACCGCCTGCTCCATAGAACCTGCATCCACAATATAGCCTACTTCGGATGCGAATGCCTGATGCAATTTCTCATTGTCCTTACCCAGACAGATGATGGCTTTTACCTTACTGTTCACCAACTCTTTGATTAAGGTATAGTCATTGCCTTTATCCACGCCACCGGCTATGAGTACAGTCGGTTTTATCATGGACTCCAGTGCATACCACGTAGAATTCACGTTGGTCGCTTTAGAATCATTGATGAAGTCAACATTGCGGATAGTGGCCACAAATTCCAGGCGGTGTTCGAGGTTTTTGAAATCCTCCAGACTTTCCCGGATTTTTTCATTGCGGACGCCCACTAATTTCGCGGAGATAGCTGCCGCCATAGAGTTGTAAGAGTTGTGCATTCCTTGGATTGAGAGTTCACTAATTGGCATAATAAAGTTGTTTTGATCGAGTTCAATAATGATTTGTTTATTTTCTACGTAAGCGCCTTTGCTTACTTTTTGATAATAGGAAACCGGCAGTTTCTGTACGGCAGGATTGGCTTTATGGAAATACTCCATCGTGACCTTATCATCCATACAGTAGATAAAATAATCGTCAGCATCCTGATTTTTGGTAATGCTGAATTTTGAGTCAATATAGTTTTCAAATTTATAGTCGTAGCGGTCGAGGTGATCTTCGGTGATATTGCAAAGCACCGCGATATGAGGCTTGAAAGTGACGCAATTGTCGAGCTGAAAGCTGCTCACTTCAAGTACAAAATATTCCTTATCACCATTGGCTACCTGACGTGCGAAAGAGGTGCCGATATTACCTCCGAGTCCCACATTCAAACCGGCTTTGTCCAGTAAATGATAGGTGAGCGCGGTGGTCGTGGTCTTGCCGTTAGTACCTGTTATGGCAATCACTTTCGCTTTGGTGTAACGGAAACCGAATTCGATTTCGGAAATTACCGGAATATTTTTCTCTTTGATTTTTTTGATAATCGGTGCCTTATCCGGAATACCGGGACTTTTTATGATGGTTGTCGCAGCGAGGATAATTTCTTCCGAGTGCGTACCTTCTTCGAACGGAATCTGATGCGCTTCCAGTTCGGATTTATAGGCATCCTTTATCTTTCCGAAATCAGATACAAATACTTCCATTCCCTGCTTCTGTGCAAGTATGGCCGCGCCCACTCCGCTTTCGCCGCTTCCTAATATGACTATTTTTTCTACCGGCATTTGCTTATCTGATTTTGAGGGTTACAAAGGTGATAACGGCCAGCAGGATGCTGATAATCCAGAAGCGCAATACGATTTTCGCTTCGTGGTAACCGGATTTCTGGTAGTGATGGTGGAGCGGCGACATTTTAAATATTCGTCTTCCTTCGCCGTATTTTTTTCTGGTGTATTTGAAATAAGCCACCTGTATCATAACGGACAGATTCTCCACGAAGAAGATGCCGCACAATACCGGAATCAACAGTTCTTTTCTAACGATTAAAGCCACTGTAGCTATGACACCTCCCAGCATCAGACTGCCTGTATCACCCATAAATACGGTGGCCGGAAAGGAATTATACCACAGGAAACCGATGGTGGCTCCTATCAGTGCGGCACACACAATCACCACCTCGCCCGAATTGGGAATATATAATACATTGAGATAGTCGGCCACTTTCACGTTACCCGATACATACGCAAAGATGGCCAGCGTAGTAAGTACTATCGCGGAAACGCCCGCGGCCAGACCATCAATTCCATCAGTCAGGTTGGCGGCATTGGACACTGCCGTGATAATAAAAATCACAAACGGTATAAAAAATATCCAGCCCCATTTCTGGTAATCATCCGTGAATGGCTTCAGGAAATAAGAATAGTCGAGCAGATTATTTTTCAGGAATGGAATATTGGTTTTGAGCGCTTTGGTTTCATGAGAAAGCAATTCATTGCCTTGTCTGATTCCATTGCCCTCGTACATCAGCTTGCCGGAAGCCACCACACGATCCGGATTATCCCAATCCACGATGCTGTCCTGCTGCACTTTGTAAATAAATACATTATCAAAGTCGCGGACTTTCACGGATGGATGGAAATACAGCACACAGCCTACTACCAGACCGAGTACTACCTGCGCCATGATTTTGAACTTTCCGCGCAATCCTTCTTTATCTTTTTTGAATACCTTGATATAATCATCGAGGAATCCGACTGCACCCATCCACAAGGTAGATACGAGCAACAGAATCACATAAACATTATCCAATCTGGCGAATAATAATGTCGGAATGACAATTGCCGCGATGATAATCACACCGCCCATAGTGGGAGTTCCTTTCTTCTGCACCTGACCTTCGAGTCCGAGGTCGCGCACGCTTTCGCCGATCTGCATTTTGCGCAGCCATCGGATAACGCGTCGGCCTATCAACATGGAGATGATGAGCGACAGAATGATAGCCAGCGAGGCTCTGAAAGAGATATACTGAAACAAGCCGGATCCTGAGACACCAAATGTTTCCTGCAAATATTTAAACAGATAGTACAGCATTATTTATTCAGTTCTTTTAGGGTGGCTTGCAAAATTGCTTTATCGTCGAATGGATATTTCACGCCTTTTATTTCCTGGTATTTTTCATGGCCTTTTCCTGCAAGCAGGATGATGTCGTTGGGTTGCGCGAGATGACAGGCCACTTTAATCGCTTCTTTTCTATCAGACAACACCAGCATTTTATTGAAATGATAGGGTGGCACACCTGCTTTCATTTCCTGCAGAATTTCATCCGGTTCTTCGTTGCGCGGATTATCGGAAGTCAGGATAATCTTATCAGACAGCTCGCTCGCAATCAATCCCATGTCCGGTCGTTTTGCTTTATCGCGGTTGCCGCCGCATCCGACAATCGTAATCACCTGTTCATTGTGCGTGCGTATTTCATTGATGGTATCCAGTACATTTTTCAGCGCATCGGGCGTATGCGCGTAATCGACGATTCCGATAATTTTACCTGCAGAAATAAAACTGTCGAAACGGCCTTCCGCACCTTTCAGCGCTGAGATGGCACTCAATGCTTCCTCCTTTTCCATACCCAGCAATACGCAGGTCGCATAGATGGCGAGTAAATTATAGGCGTTGAAGCGACCAGTCAGTTGCAGATGCACATCCTTGTCTTCGCATTGCACTACCAGTCCGCTGAATGTATTTTCCAGAATTTTGAACCGGAAATCCGCGAGATTTTTGAGGGCGAACGAATATTTTTTCGCGGCAGTATTCTGCAGCATCACCTCTCCTCTTTTGTCGTCAATATTGGTGAGCGCGAATGCAGCAGCCGGCAGCTGATCAAAGAATTTTTTCTTCGCGTAGATATACTCCTGAAATGTTTTATGATAGTCGAGGTGATCGTGTGTGATATTGGTGAATATCGCACCGTCAAATTTCAATCCGAATATTCTGTCCTGATCGGCGGCATGTGAACTCACTTCCATAAAAGCGTGCGTACATCCTTCTTCCACCATTTTGCGTAACAGTGCATTGATGGCAATCGGATCCGGAGTGGTGTGGGTAGACGGGATTTCCTCCTCATTAATCTTGTTGACAATTGTCGACAGCAGTCCGGATTTATATCCTTTCTGCACATAAATTCTGTGGAGTAATGTTGCCACAGATGTTTTTCCGTTGGTGCCAGTTACTCCGACCAATGTCAGCTGCTCGGACGGATGGTCAAAGAAATTGCATGCCATCACCGCGGAAGCGCGACGCACATCCGATACCTGTACATAAGTGACATCCTGCGTTGCAGCTGCTGGTATATTTTCACACACTATTACTGCGGCACCCATCTCTATCACTTTGGGAATAAAAGCATGGCCGTCCACAGTACTTCCTTTTACTGCAAAGAAGACATCTCCCGGCTCCACTTTTCTGGAATCCAGTTGCAATGCACGCACGGAAATATCCTGACTACCGCTGATGCGGAGTACCTGCACATTGTTCAATATCTCTTTCAGTTGTTTCATTTTTCCTGTTCTTAATTCAATACCAATTCTACTTTTCCTGAACCGGGCAACATACTGCCGGGTGCAACAGATTGTGTAATTACCTTTCCCTTGCCATAGAAAGCCACCTTGAGACCTCTGTTTTCCAGCAGATACAAGGCATCATCCAGCAGCATTCCTTTCACATTCGGCATCACCTGCTCATCCGCATCCTGATTGATATATCTTATCTTTTTCGGAGCTACCTGCTGCAAAGTCGCGTAGGTCCAGCCTTCCTTAAAATCAAATTTTATTTTAAACCGGTCGTTAATCGCCTTGATAGCATCAACGGTTCCTTTCACCATCGGCAACAGTTGATTGGTTCTTGCAGAATCCTTATTCACCGCGACATTGGAACTGATATTGGAGGTGATGATTTTATCAGCCATGATGCGGAAGATAGGCGCCGACACCGCACCACCTGTGTTGAGCAAACCCTGCGGGCCACCAACTACGACGATGCAGGAATACAGCGGATTGTCTGCCGGAAAAAAACCGACGAAGGAAGAAAGGTTTTCGTTGGAATAACCCTCTTTGCCTTTACTGATTTTCGCTGTTCCTGTTTTGCCTGCAATTCTGTAATACGGCGACTTGATACTCTTAGCGGTACCATTCGGATCTTCTGTTACGCGCAGCAGAATTTCCTTTGCCCATGCTGCCGCCTGTGGCGAGCAAATCTTTTGCTGCTGAATATTTTTTCCGTTGTCTCTGATTACTTTTCCGTTGTCCACCACCTGCTGAATCAGATATGGTTTGACGCGCACACCGTTGTTGGCAATGGCATTGTAGAATGCCAGAATTTGCAGCGGTGTCAGTTTTACTTCATAACCATGCGCCATCCATGGAAGGGACAGCTGACTCCATTTATCCGGTGTTCTGATGAATGGTGACACTTCTCCTTTGAGTTCTATTCCGGTAGGTTTGGTGAGGCCGAACTGTACCAGTTTGTCGTAGTATTTTGATTTGTTGCTGCCATATTTTTCTGTCAGCCATTTTGCGATAGCCACGTTGGAAGAAATAGCCAGTGCTTTGCCGGGTGTAAGGAAAGTATATTGGGTATTGTGTCCGTCGTCGGTGAGTCGCTGCGGACCGAACTGCGCGCTGGCATGGTTGGTGTTGATGGAGTCGTTCGGTGTGATATAGCCGTCATCGAACAGCGCGAGGTAGCCGGCCGTCTTAAATACCGAACCCGGCTCATTGCTGAGGCCGATGGCGTGGTTGTAAATTTCGGCATATCCGCCGTCTTTCAGTTTTCCGAGATTGGCAATCGCTTTGATAGCACCGGTTTTCACTTCCATTAAAATGGCAGAACCGAATTCAGCATCATAAGCGGTGAGTTGTTGCAATAGTGTGGAAGTCGTGATATCCTGCAAACCCAAATCGATGGTAGTGATAATATCGTAGCCGTTCTTCGGTTCAATCTGTCCGGCACTTTTGATAGGAATCCATTCGCCGCCAGCGATTTTCTGTTTCAGCATTTTACCTTTCACGCCGGTGAGCAGAGAGTCTGCCGCTTCTTCCAATCCCACATTGGCAGCATTGGTTCTTTTGAGACCGATAGTACGTTTTGCCAGATAACCGTACGGATTAGTGCGCTCCTGATGCGTTTCCACAATCAGACCACCTTTGAATTTACCTTCGCGGAACAAAGGCCATTGCTTGATTTTTTTGAGCAAGGTATAATCCGCTTTCGGCCAAAGCAGGTAGTATCTTTTCTTCTGTTTGCGCGCTGCTTTCAAATCGCGTCTGTAGGCCGACTCAGACTTCTGGTTAAAATTCTTCCACATATAATGCGCCAGCGAATCCACATTTCTGTTGAAGATCTCGTCGGTCATGGCGGAAGAACCAAAATCGATATGCAGTTCAAAATAAGGTACTGAAGTCGCCAGCAACTTATCATCCGCGGAGTAGATATTGCCGCGCTCGGCAGGGATAGAAAAAACTTTCGTGTTCAGGCTGTCCGCCATCGCTTTCCAGTTGTTTTTCTTATCCGTCTGAATCATGTATACTTTTCCCAGCACAGCGACACCAAACAGGGCGCAGAAAGCGCCCAGCAGGTATACACGGAATAATATGCTGGTTTTGATATTCATATCAGTCTTTGAATGTTCCTTTTTTTACTTCAATTTTTTTCGGTGGTTCCTGAGGTGACTTGATGCCGTAAGGTTCCAGTATTTTCTGCAGTTCAGATTGTTTGCTTTTCAGGTTCATCTCTGTTTTTACGGAAAGATATTCCCATCTCAGTTCTTTGATGATTTCTTGTTTCTTCGCAATACTTCTATTGAGTCGTACTGCCAGGTGTGTATTGAATATCTCGATCACACCTACTAATACCAGCGCCGCCACAAAAATGAAATTGTGCATTACCTGCGCGTAAGTAATAAAATCATCGATGCCGAAGACGCGAAGGACGGTTTCCACTATTCTGCGGAAAGCACCTTTTTTCTCAGGGGTTTCGATAGTATTTACTGCTTGTTCGCTCATTATATTTTTTCGGCAATTCTCAGTTTGGCGCTTCGTGCTCTGGTGTTTATTTTTAATTCTTCTGCGGTGGCTTCTATGGGTTTTCTGGTGATTACTTTGAGGTGATGTTCGTAGTTGCCGTACAAATCTTTCTTCGGTTCACCTTCAAAAACGCCGGCTTTCATGAAGTTTTTGGTCAGCCTGTCTTCGAGTGAATGATAACTCATGACCACCAGTCTCCCACCCGGTGCAAGTATTTCCATACTCTGCTGCAAAAACTCCCGGATGGCATTCAGTTCGTCATTCACTTCAATCCGGATAGCCTGAAAAACCTGCGCGAAATATTTCACTTCTATTCCTTTCGCGACCGACCTGCACACTTCCACGAGTTCACCGGTTGTCTCAATCGGCTGCTGTGCTCTCGCTTCCACTATCCTGTGCGCCAGCGTTTTCGCATTGATGACTTCGCCGTAGTAGCCCAGTATATGTTGCAGCTGCTCCGCGGAATAGGTGTTGACCACATCGCGGGCGCTGATGCCTTCTGATCTGTCCATGCGCATATCCAGCGGCGCGTCAAAACGGGTAGCAAATCCTCGGGACGGTTCATCAATCTGATGAGAAGAAATTCCAAAGTCCGCGAGTATGCCATTTACCTGTGTGACACCATACAATCTCAGGAAACGCTTGATGTGTCGGTAGTTAGACTGAATCAGCGTGAAACGCTTATCATCCGGCACATTTCTTTTAGCGTCCTCATCCACATCAAAGGCGAAGAGTTTGCCTTTGTCGCCGAGGTGCTGAAGAATTTCGCGCGAATGTCCGCCACCGCCGAAAGTCACATCCACATATATCCCGTTCTGCTGAATCTGTAATCCATCGATGCATTCCTTCAACATAACCGGAACATGATACATGAGCTTCTCCTTTATTTTAAAAGAACTATTTGTTATTGTTTAATTTCGACCAAACCTCATCCGCCATATCCGCAAAATTGTCCGGCTCCACAATTGTAGCCGCATATGTTTTGCTATCCCATATTTCAATCACATCGTGAAAAGCCGTAATCACCACTTCATCGGTGATGCCCACTGTTTCCATCAGTCTTTTCGACAAAAGGATACGGTCATTGCTATCCATTTCTACCTGAGTGGCGAGCTGATAAAAAGCACGGAGGAAATTCCGTTCGTCGTTACGGAAATAGCTGAAGTTGCTCATTTCCCTGGTTACGCTATCCCATTGTGATTTCGGGAACAGGCGGAGACATTTTCCCATGCCTTTATTGAGGACGTATTGTGAGCGGGTATCTTCCGGAATTTGCTGCAAAAGATTGGTCGGCAAGCGCAATCTGCCCTTGCTGTCCACTTTTACCTCATAGTTTCCGGTTAATCCAATCATAAAGAATTTGCTCCTTTGCTCTACAAAAATAGAACAAAAGTTACACAAATTCCCACTTTCCACCACTTTTTACCCCCACTCTGGGTGTTGAAATCTCAAAAAATGTGGATATCTCTGATTTTTATGTGCAGAGGATGTGAATATTGGAAGTAAATGATTGAATTACAATAGGTAGTTACGCACAAGTGTTTATGCACAGAAGTAAAAAATTGTCGAAAAATGAGTGGGAATTAAACTCAGAATGAGCGAGTGGTGTTATACTGATGTCAGTTTTTGTTCAAGCCACAGATAAGG
>JADLAH010000208.1 GCA_020848315.1 Chitinophagales bacterium
TCCAATGGGAACAACGCGTGGAACAGCGGTAAGATAGTAATTGCCGCGGATGAAAACCTGAAGGCAATACTTCCGCAGCTTACACAAATCTATCAGCATCAATTTCCAAAGGCAGAAGTGACGCTGCAATTCCGCCCGCAGCATACCATTCTCAACGATTTTCAGGAAGGTAAAATATCCTCGATGATAGTGAGTCGTCCGCTGACTGCCAAAGAAGTGGAGAATGCCACCGCGATACAAACGGTGAAAGTGCAGCAGCATGTTTTCGCATACGATGCTGTCGCCGCGATTGCCGCTAAAAATGCTTCCGTGAAGGAACTCGATATCCGTCAGATTGCCGCTTATCTGCAGCCGGGCGCTACGGTACAGCTGGTATTTGACAATGCAGCATCCGGCGTGGCACGCAATATCATCGAAAATACGGGCGTGGAACCTGCGTTATTTAAACAGGCACTCGCGGTTTCTTCCGTGCAGGCAGTGATTGATTATGTAGCGGCACATCCCAATGCCATCGGATTTATTCCTTATAACCAACTGAGTGATGAAGACAGCCCCGAAGCAAAAGCATGGATGTCGAAGGTGAATGTGTTGCCGGTCCGCAAAGGTGATACGCTGGCCGTCATTTCACAGTACAGCATCGCGACATTCACATACCCTTTGCAGAGTCAGTTGAATCTGGTGTTGGGCAATAATCCCGAACTCGTGGGACGCGGCTTTGCCAATTTCCTGTTTCGCGAAAAGGCATCCAAAATCCTGCTGAAAGCGGGCATGGTGCCGCGCTATTTGCCGGTGCGCAAAATAAATGTGCACGACAAGTTGCAGGTGAAGGAAGAGAAGCCCTTATAATAATATCTTAACTTTCAATCTCACTTTTCTTTTTGTATTTTTATAATCTCATTTACACGTTATGGCAGAAGATAAAGTAATTATTACGTACGCTGGAAAATCTACCGAATGTCCGGTAATTATCGGCACTGAACAAGAGCCTGCAATGGATATTGCAAACCTGAGAGATGACACAGGTCTGGTAACACTCGATTTCGGGTATAAAAATACAGGTGCCACCAAGAGTGCTATTACATTCCTGGATGGAGAACTCGGTATCCTGCGCTACAGAGGATATGATATCGCGGATCTGGCAGAAAAATCCAATTTCGTGGAAGTTGCTTACTTGTTGTTGTATGGTGAATTGCCTACCGCACCTCAGTTAGCGGATTTCACGTCCAAATTACAGGCTAATTCAGATGTGCCGGCAGAGATTGCCACTATCTTGAAGGCCATGCCGAAAAGTACGCATCCGATGGCACAACTGGCCGCCGCCACATTGGCACTGTCCGGTGTATATGCCAAGGATTCGGCTAAAGCAACAGAAGAAACCATCATCAACATACTGGCGAAATTCCCGGTGTTGGTAGCCATGGTAATGCGCAATACACAGGGACTGGATTTTGTTCCTAATGATAAGAGCCTCGGCTATGTAGAAAACTTCATGAATATGGCATTCGGCAAACAAGCCTCTCAGGTGATTGTGGATGCGATGGATAAATTGCTGATTCTGCATGCAGACCATGAACAAAACTGTTCTACGTCTACGGTGAGAATGGCGGGTTCATCCAATGCCAATGTATACGCTTCCGTTTCTGCCGGTATTTCCGCGCTGTGGGGGCCACTGCACGGCGGTGCGAATCAGGCGGTATTGGAGCAACTGGAAGCGATTGAAGCAGACGGCGGCGATACCGCTAAGTTTGTGGCAATGGCAAAAGATAAAGCTTCCGGCTTCCGTCTGATGGGCTTCGGACACCGCGTCTACAAAAACTTTGACCCACGCGCCAGAATCATCAAAAAAGCATGTGATGAAGTATTGAACGACCTTGGGGTGCAGGATAAAAAACTGACGATTGCCATGGAACTGGAGCAGGCTGCCCTGAACGACAGCTACTTCGTAGACAGAAAACTATACCCGAATGTCGACTTCTATTCCGGTATTATCTACAAGGCTATCGGCTTCCCTACAGATATGTTCACACCGTTGTTTGCCCTGGGTCGACTGCCGGGATGGGTGGCTCAATGGAAAGAAATGAAAGAGAACAAAGAGCCTATCGGTCGTCCGCGTCAGATCTTCACAGGCGCCACACTGCGTCCTTACAAAGAAGTAGAAAATCGTTAATTCAAGCGATACAACTATACAACCTGCCTACAATGGCAGGTTTTTTTATGCATATACGGGAAAGTCAGTATCTTTGCAGCACAGGCATGATAGAAGTAAATCCGAAAATAGAAGAACGCGCGGTTTTAGTAGGGATTATCAGAGATAATCAGACGGCAGAACAGGTGGATGAATACCTGGATGAACTCGCATTTCTGGCAGAAACCGCCGGTGCGGTGACCGTCAAGAAATTCACCCAGAAATTAAAACATCCCGATACCCGTTTTTTTGTGGGTAGCGGAAAGTTGGAAGAAATCAGGGCCTACAAAGAATATGCGGATATTAATACCGTAATTATTGACGATGAGATTTCGCCGGCTCAGCAGCGCAACCTCGAAGCAGAACTGAAATGTAAAATCCTCGACAGAACGAGCCTGATCCTCGATATCTTCGCGATGCGCGCGCAGACGGCACAGGCTCGCACACAGGTGGAACTGGCGCAGTTGCAGTACCTGCTGCCGCGATTGAAAGGCTTGTGGACGCACCTCGAAAGACAGCGCGGTGGTATCGGTATGCGTGGTCCGGGAGAGAAGGAAATTGAAACCGACCGTCGGGTCATCAACGATAAGGTGGCACGCCTGAAGCGCGAGCTGGAAATCCTGGATAAGCAGGAGGAAACCCGCCGGAAAACGCGCGGTGAACTGATTCGAGTGGCGCTGGTAGGATATACCAACGTAGGAAAATCCACCATCATGAATCTGTTGAGCAAAAGCGAGGTGCTGGCAGAAAACAAACTCTTCGCGACGCTGGATACCACGGTGCGCAAAGTGGTGATTGACAATATTCCATTTCTGTTGAGTGATACCGTTGGATTCATCCGAAAGCTGCCGCATCATCTCGTAGAGAGTTTCAAATCGACGCTCGACGAAGCCAAAGAGTCCGATATCATCGTACACGTGGTGGATGCTTCGCACGAGAATTTCCGGGATCAGATCAATGTAGTGAACGAAACACTGTCGGAACTGGGTGTTACGAAGCAGCCGCGACTGATAGTATTTAATAAGATGGATTTATACCGTGAGAAACACTTTGATAAGTTTCTGCCGGATGATATCAAGCAGGAATTGTCTGCGGAATTTGAGAAAAATATGCGTTCCTGGATGAACTGCAACTGCGTGTTCATGTCGGCCATCAATAAAGAGCATATCGATGAACTCAGAAATACTATGGTGCTGATGGTGCAGGATATGTACCACAAGCGCTATCCGTATAAAAGCAATTTTTACGGGTGATGTGATAAAATCTAATTTATTATTTGCTTTCCCTCACCTGCGGCTCATGGTATTTGTTGGTGAATTTCCCCAGTACATAGCGGTCTTTTTCCAGCCATCCTGCAATATTCAGTAAGTCGATGTCTTGCTGCCTTACTTTGCGGAAAACGGGATTCAATGTGCCGCCGCCTTCGCCGGGTCGCACTTTCGGGTCGTACTGAAATTCCGGACTCACCAGTGTTCCTCTCGGATACATGATGCCCGGAATGCCTTTGCCCACTATATTCAAATCTGCCGGATGCGGCAGCCCCAGTGAATGCCCGTATTCATGCGCGGCAGTCGTCGAGCCCGGATACAGGTTGTCGCGCAGGAAATAGCCTGTATTGCTGCCTACGGCGTCCATCACCGAGATGTTCCGGTGTGCATAGTCTTCAATGCGGATGAAATTATGCTTTGGCTGCCTGTTTTGTGTGACGGTGTCCGGCTGCAACAGACTGTTGTATTGCGCGGTAATGCGAAACTGTACTTTGTACAGCCTGTTTTTCCAGTAGATGCGGGCGGCGGCGTCATTCCACATCATTTCCGTTTCTGCCGCTATCTGTCGGGTAATGGCAAAATCCGCCGCGCCGCCGTAAGTGATAAAGACGGAATGGATGTGGATGCATCCTGCACGGTAGTCCGGTTCGATGGTGCCCATAGCTTTTGTCAAATATAGGAAAAATCAAATTACGCATCATTCAAACCGAATTGCTATATTTACCCGCTCGAATGGTATGGTATGAAATCAAAAATAACAGACATATTAAAAGCTTCCCTTTCGGTGAAACAGCAGGTGCTCGAGGATGAACATTTGCTGCAGACGATGGAAGCTGTAACGAAAGTGGTGGTAGATTGTTTTAAGCACGACGGCAAAGTGCTGTTTTGTGGCAATGGTGGTTCCGCTGCCGACGCGCAGCATCTCGCCGCCGAATTCTCCGGTCGCTTTTATGTCGACAGAGAGCCCTTGTACGCGGAAGCACTGCACGTCAATACATCTTATCTGACGGCGGTCGCCAACGACTACAGCTACAACGAAGTGTATGCGCGCCTCGTGAAAGCCAAAGGCCGCAAAGGAGATGTGTTGATTGGCTTGTCCACTTCCGGTAATTCCGGCAATATCATCGAGGCCTTTAAAGTGGCGAAAGAACGCGGTATGATTATCGTCGGATTTACGGGTGCTACGGGCGGAAAGATGAAGGAATACTGTGATTATCTGATTAATATTCCATCCACCGACACACCGCGCATCCAGGAGTGTCATATCACTGTCGGACACATCATCTGTCAGTTGGTGGAAGAACAATATTTTGGTATTTAATCCCGATTAAAAATCCATAAACCGTTTTTTCTGCAATCCGATATCCAACATACAACACCGGTGATTATCCTGGCAGGCGGCTTCGGAACACGCCTCAGCAGTGTGGTGAAAGATGTGCCCAAGCCGATGGCGCCGATTCACGGGAAGCCCTTTTTGCACTATATTTTCCGCGAGTTGCAACAGCAGCAGATGCAGCAGGTCATCCTTTCGGTGGGCTATCTCAATCAGGTGGTACAGGATTATTTCGGCGATAATTATCTCGGTATTTCCATTAAATACGCGGTGGAATACGAGCCACTCGGCACCGGTGGTGGCATCAGAAACGCCTTTCAATATGTGGAGGACGACGCCTTCGTGTTGAACGGCGATACTTTTTTTGATATTGAATTAACCAAGCTGAAAGCAACAGGTGCCGATATCACGCTGGCGCTCAAACCTATGTTTCAGTTTGACAGATATGGCACGGTGGAACTCAATGAGGAACATCGCATCGTGTCATTCAACGAAAAACAATACTGCGAGCACGGACTGATTAACGGCGGCATCTACTATTTCAGAAAATCTTTGTTTGAAAAAATTGAAACGCCGGAGAAATTTTCCTTTGAAAAAGAGGTCCTTGAAAAACATCTTTCTGAACTCCGTATTGCAGGCGTCGTTTTTGATAATTATTTCATCGATATCGGCATTCCTGAAGATTACGCGAGAGCGCAACAGGATTTTCAGGATGTAGATTTATAGGCCGAGTAAATCCGCGTAAGGCGAATATTGATAGGCCTTTTCATGAGTCGATTGAATGAAATATGGTTCCCGGTAAATCAAATCAGATAATAAGTCCGACAATCTTTCCTCAAAAGCCATCAGCAACGCCATCGGAATGGGCTGCTGGTTATTGAGATAGGCGATGCCGTTTTTCATGCTTTTGGCATGGTGAAAGCCGACATAAATATTGTTGTAGCCGTATAGTTTGTGACACATCAGCGCGTACAACAATCCCTGAAACGGTGCGCTGTAGTCTTTGCCGGATGTGTCAAACAGCGTATCCAGAAATTCCTGCAAAGCCCCGTCTTCCGTGCCTTCCGGGAAAGCTGGCAGTTCTATTTTTCCCGTTTTATAATCAATAATGCGGATGGTGTTTTCGTCTATTTTGTCAATGCGGTCGATGGTGCCTTTCAGTATCGCGAAGCTGCCGTCTTTCAGCGGCAGTTGTTCCCATTTTATTTCGGATTCACATTGTATCACACATAGGGTATCCAGTTTCATATCGTTCTGTATGATTTTTTGGGCAATGCGTTCAATAATTTTCAGTTGAAGTCGGTTGCTGCCGTACAGCAGTTGTCTGGGCAGTTCTTCGTGAATGCACGCTTCTTTAATCAGGCTGCGGATGTGGCCGGCTTCCGTTAGTTGTTGCAGTTGTTCTTTACTCAGTTCCTGTCCGAGATAAGGCAGGTATGTCAGTTCCAGCACACGGTGGAAGATGCGTCCGAATATGGCTGCATCTATCTCTTCGGAGAGCGCTTCCGGCTCTTCAATTTTTGCGACATATTTAAGGTAAAACTGCACCGGACACTGCAAATACACTTTCAGGGAAGACGGAGAATATTCGCGTGCTCGCAGCTGTTCGATGATCTCCGGTGTCTTCGGAATCTGTAGTGGTGGCAATTCCTGTTCCTGCACCGGATCTTCCTGCAGCAAGCCGATATGGTGGCTGACTGCAATGCCGTTTGCCGGAAATTCA
>JADLAH010000209.1 GCA_020848315.1 Chitinophagales bacterium
AAGAAATGACCTTTGTTGTTAATGGTATTCAGAATGGCATAATCCCATGTTTTGATAACATCTGTCATTTATCGGATTATTTACCGTTCAGATAGGCTGCAGTTCTTTGCTGCGCGTTTTTCCGTATATCATACCAGAAAAGATTGTAATCCACCAAATGCAGGACGTTTTTTCGGCGCATAAAGGTCAGATTGGTCTTCGACCATAAATATTGCTGATGAATCTGTGCGCTTGCCTTGAACTTTTTCTTGCGGTTGACATTCAGTAATATGCCGCTGTTTCCGTAAGCTTTGGTAGTATCTGTTGTCCAGGATATCGGATTCACACACACGTCACCGAAATAATTTAGTTTGTCTTTGTATTCAAATCCCTCTTTGAAGGTGGCCCAGGTTACATAGCAGTTGGTCTCTTCCGGTTTTTGACACGGTGTCAGTACTTCATAGGAATCTCTGTATAGCGCGTAACCTACGGCATAGGCACATACCAGCTTCGCTTTCATTTCCGGTGTGTCAAAGAAGTCCTTCAGCAGCCTGCGGCTGTGCGTAGTGCCCTGACTGTGTGAGGCAATGATAATCGGACGTCCGTTGTTATAATGTTGCAGATAGTAGTCAAATGCTGTTTTTATATCCTGATAGGCGAGATCGAAACATTGCTGACGCGCATCCGTTGTATCAAAATACGCGTCGATGTTGGCTTGTCGGTATCTCGGTGTATAAACGCGGCCTACCTGATTAAAAACAGAAGCGTGGTATTTCACCGGCAGATGGTCGATACGCTTGTTGAGTTTCTTGTCCTGTAAATCCGCATTCCAGGTATTTCCTTTAGTGAATAAGGTCGGATAGATATAAAACACATCCACTTGTTTGATTGAATCACTGATCCATGTTTCACTTTTAGGTATCATGTCGGCGGCATCCTCTCTGAATGGCAAGGTGCTCCAGTAATATTCATTGGAATAATCCGGTGCCTCCGGCGTTTTAGTTTCTTTAAATGGCGGCAGTGCTGAAAGCGACACGCTGAGTATCAGAAAAATGAAGCCGGAAAGATATTTTCGCATATCGAAGTTGTATTACAGTTGTATTTCAAAATCTTTTCTGTCGGTGTACAACTTCCAGAATTGTTCTGCAATATTGACCGGCGTATGTACGGGCGCATCTTCTTTCACGTATCCGCAAACAGTGACAGTGCCCACAAAAATATTTTTGGGTTGCAATGCCTGATGCAGGGAAGCAGACAGATTTCTCAGCGCCGCTTTACCGATAGACAAAGATCCATAGTCAGGATTTGGCTGAATGCCAAAGCCGCCACCGGTAATCAGGATGGTGCCGCTGCCTCTTTTTTCCATATCGCTCGCGACAAGTCCGACCAATGTCATTACGCCGCCAACATTCACTTTAAAATCGCGGGTGAGTCCGTCTGCCGTTTCATTGGCGATATTCACCGCTTTTATTTTTGCAGCGTTGTAGTGTACCACGTCAATGTCATTCCATTTTTCCCAGATCTGGCTGAATGCGTCTTTCATGGAATCAGCATCGCCGGCATCGCCGACAAACGCGTGTGCATCAATACCTTTTTCTTCCAGTGTGGCCACCAGCTTTTCCAGTTTAGCTTTTCTTCTTGAAACCAATGCTACCGAAAATTCATTGCTGCCGAATTTTTCTGCTACCGCATTTCCAATGCCCGGACCGGCGCCTACAATAACAATTACCTTACTCATAAAATGAACTTTATACTTTACGAATTCTTTCTGGCTAACAAAATATAACGGTCTGATGTTTTGACATTAAACGGATTTAACTGATAATCGCCGAATTCTCTGACGAGTGTAAATCCGGTATTGTTCAGGAAGGTGTGGAAATGATGCTGCATCAGCACCTGCACCTCTTCCTTATACATCCAGACATTGTCCTCTTTCTCGATGTGAATATTTTTGACAATCTTTCCGTTCTCCACTTCTCTTCGGATATAAAACGTATACCCGTCGATGTCTTTCTTTTCTCTCGGCACCAGATTGTGGATGACTTTTTCCGTATTCATGAAATCGATGAGGATATAACCGTTATCTTTTAATCCTGCATGCATACTCTGGAATACTTTTTCATTTTCCTTCAGGCTGTCGAAATAGCCCAGGCTGGTGAAGAGATTGAAGATATAATCGAAATAATTGATGCGGAAGGGCAGCCGCATATCGTGGACGTAGAATTCCAGATTCGGCAACTGATACATCGTATTCGCATATTGTATGCTTTCTTTTGACAAATCAAGTCCCACTACATCAAAACCTTTCTCCGCGAGATAATAGGCGTGACGACCTTTGCCACAGGCCAGATCGAGGATACTGCCGAAATCTATTTCCAGATGCCGGATGACATTATCCATAAAAAGATTGGCCTCTTCCTGATTCCTGTTTTTATATAGAATATGGTATAATGGAGAATCGAACCACAGTTCGAACCATTGTTTTTTCTCTTCCGCCATAAAAAATGAATTACGTTTACAAGGTACGATTTACTATTCAGAATACCCTAAGCGACGGGCTCTTTTTTTATTTCTACATCCATGTTCTTGATGTATTTTCGCCATATTCCGCTACCCCAGTAGATGCTCGTAAAGAGCAGTAGCGAGAGCCAGTATACCACCTCACAACCCCAGGCAATATAGAGTTCACTCTGTTTTATTTGTATGAAATAGTAGCAATAGCTGATGTAGAAAAAACTGCAGAATACTTCCACTATTGTCGGGACAAAAGTGGCTCCGGTGCCGGTAATCCCAAAATTCATAATCATACCTGATGAAAAGAACAACAGCGCAATCATCAGCGTGTAGAACGGCGCCATGGCATCTTGTATCAGCTGAGCGTCATTGGTAAAAATGGAAAATATCTGATGCGGGAACAGGACAACTATCAGATTTAAGGTGAGTGAAGTGCCGACGGATACCACGAGTACCTTTTTCAGTACCGGTACCACATCATCTATTCTTTTTTGTCCGATGATATTACTGATAATGGTGTTGCTGGTGCTGGCAAAACTCCATACCGGAATGCCAATGAATACGAACAGACTCTTGAGAATGCCGGAAACCGCCAGTTCATGTTCGCCCAGCTTTTCGACTGACAGGAAGAAAAACCACCACGATCCGATGCCGATGAGATTCTGTAAAACAATAGGCGTAGACAATCTGACAATCGACCAGATTTGTGGCAGATAGATATGACGGAAAGTAAATGCCCGGTATTTTTTCTGCAGTTTGTTATAAAAGAAGTGTATCGCATATACCAGCATCAGCACCGTATCCGCAATGGCTGTAGAAATACCGGCACCTTTGATGCCCATCGGTGAAAATCCAAGCTTTCCGAAGATGAATATGTATCCGAAAATGATGTTTGTGATGGCCATACAGACGGTTGCCAGTGTGATGATTTTCGTTTCGCTGATACCCGTGTAAAATCCGTTGAAACAGAATCCTAGTACCACCGGAAATACAGCGTAGTTCATCATGTAGATATAGGAGAGCGCTGCTTCCTGTATATCGCGGGATTGCACCACCCAGCCGAGGATATACTCAGAGGCATACCCGAAAAAGAGCATCAGCAAAACAGAAAGAATGACCGCAAGTAGCAGCAGATGGTCGAATGCCTGTCCGATTTTTTCTATCGTTCCCTCACCGCTGTGTCGTGCAATAATAACCTGACAGCCACGGGCAAGTCCACCCGCTATGAAAATAAACACAAAGTAATAAATACTGGCCAGTGTGATGGCCTCCAGTGCCGTCCTGGAAGAGTGTCCCAGATAAGCGGTATCAATCAGCTGATTGATGGAATGCGCCAGACTACCCAATATAATTGGATAGGAGATATTCCAGATTTCTTTGTATGTACCTTTTAATTGCAAGTCCTGATATTTGTTTGCGCGAATGCAAATATATTACATTCGCATCGCAAAAATGGTGAATGCTGCTGAATGGCAGTAAATGTAGTTGAAAATAATCGCTTTTAACGTTGTCCGGAGATTAGAGACTGAAATCGTCCGTCAACGAAGTCCTTCACATCTTCCATTGATCGCCCCACAGACGGTTGCCTGCATCCACATACAGGGTTTCGCCGCTGATGTAAGACGACATCGGGGAAGAGAGAAAGAGCACAGGCCAGGCCACTTCTTCCGTAGTGCCCATTCGCTTATTCGGAATGCCGGATTCAATATCTTTTACGATAGCCGGAGGATAGGTGTCCAGTCCGGATGAGCGGATAATACCAGGTGCAATCGCGTTGACCCTGATATTGTAGCGAACCCATTCCACCGCCAGTGATTTTGTCAGATTATCCACGCCGGCACGGGCAGCACCGGTATGGGCCATTCCCGGAAAACCACGGAATATATTGGCAATGATATTCACGATGTTGCCTTCTTTTTGCGGGATGAAGAAGGTTTTTGCCATGACCTGTGTGACATAAAAAGTGCCAATCAGGTTGTTATTGACAACGGCTCTGAATCCATTGAATGAAATATTTTCCGCTGCAGAAGGAAACTGTCCACCGGCATTGTTTACCAGAATGTCAAGTCTGCCGGCATCCGCTTTGATATGATCCGCCAATGCCTGTATTTGCTCAGGTTCACGTATATCTGCAATCGCGCTGCGCACATCTCCGATGGCGGATAATTCCGCTACCGCTTTTTCAATTTTTTCCGCATTTCTGGACGCGATATATACTGTGGCGCCTAATGCGAGGTATTTTTCCGCAATGGTATATCCGATGCCGCTTCCGCCACCTGTTACCAATACTATCTTGTCTTTGAATAAATCTGACTGAAACATACAATATTTTTTGTTTATCAAATTTACACAAAATATTTTACCAAACGAGCGTTTGATAAAAATGTGTGCATTTTTTCAGAAGCGATAGCCCAGTGAAAAGTAGAATATCGGTTTTGAATAGTTGGAGGCTTTGGACAAATTCAGTTTTACAGGTCCAATAGGTGTTTTATACGCGATAGTCAACCCCTGACTGTGTACAAAAGTGGGCTTAAATCCGTTTTTGCGACGGATGATCACACTCCCGTCGTAGGCGGCTATATTGCCGTCATCGCCCAGCAAGACGGCTACCTGTGGTTGGAAAAATAAATTTTTGACCGGTTCGTATTGCAGCATGACAGATGCCGTCATAAAATTCAGTTGCTGCGCATACAATTCGTGATTGCCCTGAAAGGGAATGAGCGTAGAAATTCGTTCACGTTCTCTCTGTTCAATGCCTCCTAAATAAAATGCATCGGCCTGTGTGGCGGCAAGGTTATCGGTGCTGTGAAACAGCCATATCATGCCGGCTTGTATCTTGCCTTCAAGCGATACTTTTCGGTGTAGCTTAAATATGTGCTGATAGGTGGCGAACCATTTCATGTATGGATGGAAGTCCGCACGGAAGCTGGTGTCTTCGGATTTTGTGGTCACATTGAGGAATGAATCGACGCTGATGTATTCTGTGTGGATGGTAGAGGTGGTTTTTCCGGCTAATACCATTGTCCCCTGAATATATGCTTGGATACCTTTCGTAGGAAAAACGGGCTTATCCAAGGTATTGTACTGATAGCTTACCACTGCACCGGCGTTGAGAAAAGGACGGCGTGTCAGCGTAAATATACTGCGAAAGAATTCCGGCCTTTCCTGAGGCTGCACAGATGGTTTCAGATTACCCCATTTAAATTGTGCACCCATGCTGATCAGGCTGTTTTTTCGTGACGCGTAATGCAGGTATACATCCGACTGAAAATACAGGTGTTTGTAACTGCCCAAATTCAGCCGTTCATAAAAAGCAGCTTGTTTTACCCGTTGAAAGAAATGATTGGTGCTGAAAAAGAAACCTTTGTTGCCAATATAAAACTGATAGGCCGCCCGTATCTTGGGATTGTCAGAAATATCGAGTGAAAGCAAAAGGCGGGAGGCATCTTGTATTACGTTGCGTGCGGTCATATTGATGATAATTCCCGCCGACATTTCCGTATCGTAGTGCAAACCCAGTTTGTAGGCCAGCTTCTTGGTCTTTTCTGTTTTGATTATGAGCCGATGTTCATCATTTTTGTTTTCTACATAATAATACACTCTGTCAAAATAGCGTGTGCCATAAATGGTATTGATAGTTTGATGAATTTCTGATTTGGAAATATTATTGTAGTCTTTGAAACGGATTTTGTTTTTGGTAATCCCTTCGAGGGTGGATTTATCGAGTGTCAGTTGTATGTCCTGCAGACACAGCGTATCTGATTTATTCAGTTGTGTGGTGTCCGTACTTTTAATCTTGTATTCCCGCTGCTGTTCCGCCAATAGAATCAGTTGCGGTAAAAATTGCCGGGCTACTTTCTCACCGATGACCAGAATTTCTTTACTCTTGCCGAAATCCAGTGTGCCGATGCCGGCAGCCTTCAATGCTTCATTGTAATCAATCAGCATATCACAGCGGTTTTTCTGTTTTTCATAATCCGCAGCGATGGAAAAACTGGTGGTCTGATCCAGCATATCCACCAGTGTTTTAATTTCTCTTTTCTTGAGCAATGTTCCGCTGGTATTGGCACCAATGATGTATTGAGCGCCCATCTTCTCGACATATTCTACCGGGAAATTCTTAAATAAACCGCCATCCACCAGCAACATATTTCCGGTATCTATCGGACTGAAGGCAGTGGGAATCGACATGCTCGTGCGCATGGCCAGTGCCAGACTGCCTTTGTCCAGCACGACCGGTTTTCCCGTCACGATATCTACGGCAATACACTGAAACGGAATCGGGAAGTCGCGGAAATTGGAGATGTGATGTACGCGAAAGGTGAGATCATTCAGAAAAGCCAGGATATTTTGACCGTTTATCACACCAATCGGCAGATCAGGTGTCCAGCCATTGGAATTGAGTTCCAGCATATACCTGCCGTATTCGTCTTTTTCTTCTATACTGATGTCTTTCAGACTGATGCTGTTCGACAGGTAGTAATTCCAGGGCGTCTTCAGCGCAATCTGTTCCAGTTCATGCCCCTTGTATCCGATGGCATACAATCCGCCCACGATGCTGCCCATACTCGTCCCGGTGATATAATCTATCTTGATGTCCAGGGAGTCGATGAGTTTCAGTAAGCCCACATAAGCCAGTCCTTTTGCACCGCCACCGCTCAGGCATAAGCCTACCTTCGGGCGTGCCTGAACCGCTTTCAGATGCTCATTTGCCAGCGTGTGCTGCTGAAAGATGACAAAACAAAATATAAACAGGGTAATTCGAAACTGCCATTTTCTCATAACCTGTAAAAATAGCGGTACCGGAACAGAATAGTAATTGCGGAATCTTTATCGTTTGTTATCTTACTTAAAATACCTTGAAACAAGCAACGGTATATGGTCATTTGGCAGAAGAGATCGCCTGTGACTTGCCTTTCAGACTAATCAGTAATACGCCGCCCAAAACAAGAATGGTGCCTGCAATCAGTCCTAATGTGAGGTGTTCCTGCAATAAATAAACCGATAAAAACAAGGTGGCGATTGGTCCGATACTGGCGATGATGGCCATGTTGGAAGAACCGATGAGTGCAATGCCGCGCGTCATGAGGAAGGAAGGCAGCACCGTACTGATAATGGCGATGGCGATACCGATATAATACACTTCCGGCTGGAAATTGAAAATATTGAATCCATGTACGATAACATAGTGAACCAATACCGCCATACAGGATATAATCATGGAAATACAGGTGAAGCGTATGGTGCCGATATTGTAAATGATGACATCGCTCTTCACCAGATAAAATGCATAGGTCAGCGCGCTCAGCAAAACGAAGATGGTGCCTTTCATCAGGTTGTCGGAAGCGTAGGCCGTTTTATCGGAATAAAAAGCAAGTAAAATACCGGCATAACAAATGGCGACCGCCAGCCACTGAACCAGTGTAATTCTTCTCTTGAAGAAAATCCATGACATCAGTAAAACAAAAGTAGGGTAGGTGAATATGATATTCCTTTCCAGGGATGCACTTACATATTGCAGTCCCAGAAAATCGAATAAAGCCGCCAGATAATATCCGATTAATCCCAGCAGCAGAATATTCATACGGTCGGTTTTACGGATAGGTGCCGGTTTCTTGCGGTATTCAAACAGCAGAATTGCGACATACACAGGCAATGAGAAAAGCATCCGAAGCATCAGTATTTCCAGGCCATCCACATCATATCGGAAGGCGAGCTTGGCGAAGATGCCTTTGGTAGCAAAACACATGGCGCCGAAAAACACCAAAACTACCCCTTTGTAAAAGCCGGATTGCATGAGACAAAATTAAAAGCGGCAGCCATTCGGCTGCCGCTTTTCGTATTAAATTATTAAGGTTTTATTTCATCATGAAAGAAGACTGACCAATCAGGAAGCCTTTTTCATACACCTCAACGGAATATTTACCCGGAGAAAATTTGAAAGTCTGTGCCCAGTAAGAACATACTGTTTTCGTTTCGTTCTGATAATCCGGAGAAATGGTATACGTGAATGGAATATCATTGCCGGTAGTTGCGTCCTGCAGGGTGCCGCTGCCCAGACTCGACATCTGAATAGTGGTGCCATCCGGAGATACGATACGAACCGCCAGTTCTGTTTGGCCGCTCGGCGCGATTTTGTTTTGCAGCAAGTCGAAGCATACACGCAGTTTCTCTGCATCTTTCGCTTTGCTTACTTCATCTTCTTTCCCTTTTTTCGTCATACGGATAGGCGTAGCCTGAATGTTGGCCGTACTCAGAATAGAAGCTTTGTCGATGCGGTCTTTCATTTTTTTGTTCTCATCTTCAATCTCCTGTTTTTTCGCCAGTGTGTTCACCAGTTCGCCGGTTACACTGTCGCGTTCCTGATACAACTGTTTGTTGACAGTCATCAAAGAATCAATAGAAGTTTGCAGACGCGCTTTGTCTTCATCCATTTGTTTGATTAAAGCCTGCGCTTCCGCGAGCAGTTTTGACTTAGCGGCATCATTGGATTGCAGCGTAGAAATTTGTGACAATAAAGCATCAATTTTCGCTTTTTTAGCGGTC
>JADLAH010000210.1 GCA_020848315.1 Chitinophagales bacterium
ACCTGTTTCTCAGTACGCACACCGTGTATACCCATAAAAAAAACATCATGAAGAAGCTGAAGATTAATTCATCTTCCGAGATGATCGTGTATGCCATTCAGAATGGCCTTATCACCAAAGAAGAATTGGGCGAGGCGGTGATGTAATCTCTTTCTTATTCGAAGTTTAATTACAGTACCTAATATTAGGTATCAAAATCCCATTTTTTGTGATTTCTCAGGTCAGATTTGTTGTCTAATATTGCATTCTATTTAAAATTATTCTAAATAAATTTAAACAATAAACCAATCAGTATCCATGAAAAAGCAATTTTTTACCGCATTAGGTTTCGTCGCTTTCGGAACTTTCTTTTCCGCCTGCCAGAAAGAAGATAAACCGGATTTAGTCATTCCAACCAGCTATACCAGCGAATCTTATGACGCAAATATCACAGTTGAGAAGGCACTCAGAAGTCAGTTAACTTCTTTCGCCAATTACATGAAAGTAGGAGATAATGTGGCGAATAAACTGGTGTCAGACTCGCTCGATTACTATTTTTCAGAAAACGGAGCAACTACACTGAAAAGTAAAACTGCTACCTATTACAGCAACCTGATCGAAAATACATGGATGAATACGTTGGTTAATTCCAGTCAGAACAGCTACAATCCGGCGGATGGCGCGACAGCTACCAACGGAGGTGTGTTTGTCAATCGCTTGCTGGATAAAGGCGGCAAGGAAATCATGCAGGAAGTGGAAAAAGGAATGTATGCCGCTACTTTATACAACCATATTGTTGCGCTTTCGCAGGGAGCAATCACACAGGAAACTATCGACCGTATGATTTGCATTTACGGGGCACATCCGAATTTCCCGAATACCAACACTGCTGCCAATACGACAACACCGGATACTTACATTGCATTGTACACTGCCCGCAGAGATAAGAATGATGGCACTGGTTTATACACCAAAATCAAACAGCAATTCCTGAAACTACAGGCAGCCGTAAAAGCGGGCGCTGATTATGACAAGGAAAAAAATCAGGCGCTGAGCGAAGTAAAATTGCTGATTGAAAAAGCAATCATGGCTACTGTAGTAAATTACACCACCGGAGCGAAAGCGGATTTGTCTGTAGCCTTCCCGACAGATGCCAAAAAAGTAGGCGCGCTGCACGCCTTGAGCGAGTGTGTTGGTTTCATTCACGGATTCAAAGCTATCCCTGCATCCCAGCGCAGAATCACCGATGCACAAATAGAGGATTTACTGGACAATCTGCTGGCACCCATCGGCGAAGATGCCACCATGTATAAGTTTGTTACGGATAGTGAGAACCAGTTGTCAAAAATTGATGCCGTACAAAATTCCATCAAAAGTATTTACGGATTTTCCAGTGCAGAAATGACCGATTTCGGTAAAAACTGGATTTCCGAGCAAGGAAGATAAATTGGAGAAACTCCAACATTACAGCAAGTTGTAATATGTTGCAGCTTGCTGTAATACCTAATATTAGGTATCAGAATACTAATTATTGTGATTGGTTCTTATTTAGAATAAGTCTAAATTTGATACCCTTTTACAGCCTGTCTCAGGCAGTACTCTTACGCAAAAAAAACAAGTGCATATGAAATACATCGGATGGAAATTAATGCTGGCACTAGGTGTTGTGGTAATACTTTCCTGTGAAAAAGACCCGGATGACCTTGGCGGTACCTATGATAAAAAAGCGCTGTTCACCAATTATGCGGACAATGTGATTCTGCCATCATACAGTAATTATGAAGATAAGCTGGATGCATTGGAAACCGCTTTGACGGATTTCAATGAAGCACCGGATACGGCCGCATTGCGCGAAGTGCAGACGGCGGTACTGGATGCTTATGCGGCCTGGAAATCCTGCGAGACCTTTGAGAAAATCGGTCCGGCAGAAGGCATCGAAGCCATCAGCAACACCAATACGTTTCCGACAGATACCAACGCGGTATTGCTGAATATTCAGAACGGCAGCACCGGCGCGGCATTTATTCAAACTGCCACCAATACGCAAAAAGGATTGCCGGTACTGGAATATCTCTTTTTCAGCCGACAGCTGAGCAATGAGCAGATTTTGGAGCGATTTACGACCCATGCAAAGGCCGCTGATTTCAAAGCGTATGCCACCTCCGTGGTGACGGATCTGAACCGCGTGTACGGATTTATCAAGACCAATTGGGTGAATTACCGCGAGGATTTCATCAACGCCATCGGCACCGATGCGGGTAGCTCGTTCAGTGCGCTGGTAAATTCGATAGCAATACAAACAGATAACTTCAAACGCCATCAGATAGGCATCCCTGCCGGTTATGTGGGCAATGTGTTTGTCTCCGTTCTGCCGACCAAAACGGAAATGTACCATGCCAATAAAAGCGTGGAATATATGCTGTTGACACTGGATAATATGGAACGCGTGATGAAAGGCGGCAGCGGTCCCGGTTTATACGACTATCTGAAACACCTGAATGCGACCAGTACGATTGGCGGCCTGTTGGCCGATGATATCATGGCGCAACTGGCAGTATGCCGTCAGAAAGCCATTGCCTGCGGCCCTGATTATACTGCCACTATCAATGCGGATAAGTCGAAGTCGGATGCACTCTTTCTGGAAGCAAAAAAACTCCTGGTGCTGATTAAAGTAGATGTACCTTCCGCAGTAGGTGTTTCTATCAGCTATTCTGATAATGATGGCGACTAAATCCGGTAATAACAACGCTTTTTTTTTCAACTTGCTTATGGGCAGGGTGCACATCGCGCCATTGGCTTCTTTCCGGATTTTATTGGGCATTATGCTGTTTTTCAGCACCGCCAGATTCATGGCGAAAGGCTGGATAGATGATTTGTATGTCAAGCCGCTTTACTACTTTTCTTACTACGGTTTTGAGTGGATACAGCCCGCCTCCCGCGAAGGAATGTATGCCATTTATGTGTTGATGCTGATCGCGGCGCTACTGATTACGCTGGGTTTGTTTTATCGCGTGGCGGCGCTTGTCTTTTTTCTCGCATTCACCTATGTCGAATTGCTGGACAAAACCAATTACCTGAATCACTATTATTTCGTCAGCATTGTTTCCCTGCTGATGGTGCTGGTGCCGGCCAATAAATTCGCCTCACTCGACGTGAAGTTCGGTTTTACCGAGCGGGCTACACATGTTCCGGCGTGGTGCATCAATATCTTTAAGCTGCAGATTGGAATCGTGTATTTCTTTGCGGGCGTTGCCAAGATAAATCCCGATTGGCTGCTGCATGCGCAACCGTTGAAAATCTGGCTGAGTGGCCGCGACTATCTGCCGGTCATCGGTCCGGTGCTGGCATTGCCGGTCATGCCATATATATTCAGTTGGGTAGGTATGCTGTTCGATATTTCCATTTTTTTCTTTCTCATCAATAGGAAAACGCGTCCCTTCGCATACACCGCGGTGGTGATTTTTCATATGCTGACCGGCTACCTGTTTCAGATTGGCGTATTCCCTTATGTGATGATGGTGGCGACCTGGATATTTTTCTCCGAGCAATTCCACCTGCGCATTTTGTCTGTGTTTGATAAATCGCAGGCTGTGATCAAAAATTACACGATGTTGCCCGCTGTTCAGCATCTTATACTGAGTTTGCTTACGATTCATTTTGTGTTTCAGTTGCTCTTGCCGATGCGCTATGTTTTGTATCCCGGCAAACTTTTTTGGACAGAACAAGGTTATCGTTTTTCATGGCGGGTGATGTTGATGGAAAAAAACGGATACACATCTTTTGTAGTGAAGGACAATACGGGTAAAGTGGTGGAAGTGAAAAAATCAAATTACCTCACGCCGCAGCAGGATAAGATGATGAGTACACATCCGGATATGATACTGCAGTTTGCACATTATGTCGCGGATGAATATGCCAGAATGGGATGGAAAAATCCTGCAGTATATGTTGATGCTTATGTGTCATTGAATGGCCGCAGAAGCAGTCAGTTCATTGATCCGAACGTGGATCTCGCAAAAGAAAATGAAAGTTTCTTACCTAAAAAGTGGATATTAGCGCCGCAATAAGATGAAGGAAATA
>JADLAH010000211.1 GCA_020848315.1 Chitinophagales bacterium
GCTGCCAACGCCTTTTCCACGGCATATACATTTTCCATGTGCTGTGCCGGTGTCAGACTTTTGTCGGCCTGTGAAAGGGTGAACAGCTGCTGGATATATGCGCGGTAAGCGGCCTGGTTCTTCTGTGTTTTTTCATCCGTACGGAAATAGAAATCTCTGTCCGGCAAACCGAGGCCGGCCTGATTGAGATACATGATGTAGCGGGTGGTATTTTTCGCGTCCACATCCACATAATAACCGAGTGGTGTGCTCAGGTCGTGGATGCCGAGTTTGGAGAACATGCGGGTGATCGCCTGCGCGTCCTGTATCTGCTGAATATCACTCAGCCATTTTTGCAATGGGGACACGCCCGCTTTTTCGATGGCTGCTGTATCCATGGCACTTTTATAAAAATCGCCGAGCAACTGGATGTTGGAGCCTTTCGCAGCCGTCCCGCTGTTTTGGGCGGCATGCTCCAGGATTTTTTTCACTTCATCCTTGCTGCGTTCGTCCAGTACGTTGAACATGCCGTAAGAGGATTTGTCGCCCGGAATCGGATTTTTTTTAAGCCATTCGGAATTGATGTATTCAAAGAAATCTTCCTGTGCTGTAATGGATTTGCTGAAATCTTTCGGCTGAATTGCCACATCGCCTTTGCAGGATTTTTTGCTTTTGCAGGATGCACCATCGCTCGATTTATCCTTGAGGTACATATTGCCGGAAGGAGCGAAGTGGTCGCAGTGGATATGTCTGGACGGCGCCAGACTCGGGTCTGCGGCTTTTACGCCGACAGCAGAAGCGGCCAGCAGGGTGGCCAAAATGAGTTTACCATTCATACGTTTCATTTATGCTGCAAAATTAGTCGAAAGCAGGCAGGTTTTCTTACAAATCCCTGAAAAATCTTGTAAGTCTTATTTTTTTGTGGCTTTCATCCAGAGGCGTTCGTGGAAATAGAACAGGATAACCTTGGTAATCACTTCCGTAAAACCGATTTGCAGGGCTTTGGTATAATCTCCCGTCCAGAAGGTGGCAATAATAATTGTGTCAATCGTGCCCACTATGCGCCAGCTGATGCCTTTTACCACGCTGCGCACATGGCTTTCCTGCCAGATATGGTCTTTCTGCGCATAATCATTGAGCTCCGATTGCGTGTGCATTTCGTAACCGGCTTTGCGCTGTAAACCCCATTTAATGCGGAACCAAAGTCGCTCGTGAAAGTAAAACAAGCCGATTTTAGTAAAAACCTCTGTCGTGCCGATTTTTAAAGCATTTCCTATGCTGCCGGTAAAGAGGTAGGACAACAGCATGGTGTCCAGTGTTCCGATAATCCGCCAGGATACGCCCTTGCTGAAGCTGATAAAATGCTTGTCTTTCTGCATACAAATAGGAATACTCTATAGGTTGAGTATACAACAAATGTAGGTAAAACTTTTTTGTTTTTTTTACGAAGACCGGAAATTATTCCGGGGAACGCTGCTTAGTACCAGCGTGCCGGAAAGTCAATTTCAATATCCGTTTCACCGTTTGCATTGGTGATGTCATTATTGATTACATTCGCGGCATCTTTCACCGGTTCATGTCGCAGTGTAACACGCAGGGTGCCTGTCGCAGCAGCATTCTTCGTATTGCATCCGAATTCCAGACCGATAGGGAAGCCGTTGTCATCTTCATCGAGATACTCGAAATTATTGATGAAATCTGCCGGGGTGCTTTGGTAGAAAAACTGATGCTCCGTACCTTCCTCGAGTATCTCTTCCGTGATATTGTCCGCAGGAGAAGTAGTTTCATTCAAAACCCGTGTTTGCACAATATATCGGGTATCTTTCTTCAGGATAATACTGTCTGTAACCGCCGCGATTCCGCCCACGCCGTCGATGTCCTTAAAGGAAAATGTATCACTGCTCATGCCGCCTACTTCCTGAAAGATGAGTTGTACTGTCGTGATTAATTCTTCTTCATTGACGGGCGTTGGATTGTCTTTCTTGCATCCATTCAATAATAATAGCATGGATAATGCGGAGCCGGAGATGAGTGTCTTTTTCATATGCTTGTGTTTGTTTATTGAAATGAGTATTTAATTCTGAAAGTCAGGTTCCATGCTGTTTCATCCGCATAATAGCGGAATCTGTTGAGGTACTCGCGGTACCTGCTGTTCGTGATGTTTTCACCCGATATGGAAAAGGAAATGCTGTTTTTGTCATTCACCGGATAGGTAAATCCCGCGCTCGCACCCAGCAGATGATAATCGCCCGGTGCAGCCTTGAAATCCGGAATGGAAATAGGCAGCTTTTTTTGTTCAAAAGTATATTTGTACTCCATGCCGAAGAATACATTCTTCACCGCGGAAAAATCTTGTTGCCATTCAAATCCGCCCGCGATATTATCCGCCGGCATGTATATTAAATACTCATCCGTACTTTTGTTTTTACCTCTCAGCATGCTGTACCTGCCGTAGAGCGACAGCCATTTTGCCGGTGTGCTTTTCAGCGTCATATCCAGTCCCGCGAGCTGCGCGTCGGTCTGATAGTATCTGAAAGCGGGAAATGCACCGCGGATGGTCAGAATCGGTTCCGGCAAGGGCGCCAGATATATAAAATCATAGATGGTCGATATGTAGGCCGTTACTTCCGCCTGGATGAACTTTTTGTACTGCGCCAGCAAAGTGGTCGTCCATTTGATGCCTTTTTCCGGACGCAGGTCGGGCTCGCCGAATTCAATGGCTGCTATGCCGTGGTGCAGTCCGTTGCTGAACAGTTCGCTGGCATTCGGGAACCTGGAGTTGACGGCAATGCCCGATTGTAGCTGCACTTCCTGCTGTCGGCTGGTCCAGCTGCCACCGAGTGAAATGGCATACGTGTGAAAGTTATAAGTGGGTGTTTGCAGTCGGTTGTTGTTGTCAAATACGTAAGCGAGCATGCGCGTATAATCGTAGCGCGCACCCCAGTCGAGCGTGAAGGAGCGGAGCTTCAGTTGTTCCATGTCGAAGAAGCCGATGCCATACTGGTAGTAATCTGGAATCAGCGGCTTTACGCCGGTAGCCGCATCATTCCGGTTCTGTTTCGCGGTGAAATGAATGCCGCTTTTACCTTCGAGCAAATGGGATTTTTTTCCGATGCTGTGTGTGCGCTGGAAAGTAGTCAGCACGTTATTGGTGAACAATCGCATATCCAGACTCGCGATATCGGAGCGTCCGCCGCGGCGGATATCGTATTCCTGACGGCGGTTGTGCTGTGCGGAGTAGGCAATATGCAGGGTGCGTTGTTTTGAGAAATATTTGCGCAACTGCACTTTGGCGAGATGGTGCGTATTGTGTTGTTTGGGGGCAATAATATCGTAGGTAAAAGGCAGTACAATCAGCGGTGTATCGCTTTGTATGGCGTTGTTCAGGTCGGTGAGGTTGCCGATGTGCGCACTGCGGAAAATGCCCGCTTTCTGCGAATACAGTGCATAGTGTCCGGATAAATCCCAGCCGCGTTTCATCCAGCCGAATCCCGCGCTCAGGTTGGTTTCCTGCAAGCCCGTATTGCTCAGGTTGTAGTCCGGGGCCTGCTGGTCGCCGAGTTTTTTGAAAGTGCCCTGCAGATAATAGGCCGCCTGTTTTTTGAAACCCTGCTGGATTTTTGCCGCTGTCGTAATTCCTTTTCCGTTGGTTTGTCCCACCAGGCTGATGTCCACGTTCAGGTGAGGCTGTTTTTTCAGCACCGGTGGCTGTATCACCACCATACCGCCCAGCGATTCCGTGCCGTATTCCAGTGTGGCGGCACCCTTGATAACGCTGATACTCTGGGCCGCCAGCGGATCAATTTCCGGGGCGTGTTCCGTGCCCCAGTTCTGGCTCTCCAGTCGCACGCCGTACTCCACCAGTAAAATGCGGTCGCCGTACAATCCGTGAATAATAGGCTTACTGATATTCGCGCCTGTCTTGAGTTGGTTTACACCGGCAATTCCGTTCAGTATCTGTCCGAGGTTTTTTCCTTCCAGCTTTTCCAGTTCCTTGCTGTCCACTTCGTGGGAACTGAGACCGGAAGTATATTTAACTGCCGTAGTGATGATGCCGGCTAATTCTTCTTCATGGTGTTCGAGATAGAAATTGCGCGTTATGGAACTGTTCACGTCCAGCGTCACCGTGTCCGGTGTGCAGCCGATGTGTTCTACTATCAGCGTGTATTTTCCCGAACATACCTGCCGGATGATAAAATAGCCGTTGCTGTCTGCCACCGCATACTGATTGGTTTCCAGTAAGATAATGTTGGAATAACTCAGGGCGGACTGGTCATGTTCATCTATTACTTTGCCGGAAATGCTCCATTCGCAGGACTGTGCCTGCACCGCGACAGGTGCCATACACTGCAACATAACCCAAAGTATTTTATGCAACATGATTGCAAATTTACAGCCTATTTTTTGTAAATGCAATTCTGTTGCAGTAATTTTTTTATTCGTTACCAAAAGGTAACAATAACAGCATCTTTATAATTCAAACACCTGTCCGAGTGTCGGTATGGCTACCGACTTATAGGATTGGGCGAGCAGTGCTTTCTGCAGGCCGGCCTGCCTTTTGGGTTCGCCGTGCACCAGCAGGATCTGCTGCAGTTTTTCCGTCGACTGATTGGACAGGAAATGCAGTAATTCGCCTTCGTCCGCGTGGGCGCTCATGCTGCTCATGGTGAATATCTGCGCACGCACGGCCCGCATTTCGTGGAATATCTTTACTTCCGTCGGTTTCTTCACGAGCTGTGCGCCCAGTGTGCCTTCGGCACAGAAGCCGACGATGAGCACCGTATTTTCCGGCTTTCCGATCTGGTGCAGCAGGTGGTGTCGGATGCGGCCGGCATTGGCCATACCGGACGCGGCAATGATGATACACGGTTCATCCGAATCGTTGAGGGCCTTGGATTCGCTCGCGTCGCGGACGAACTGCATATTGCGCCAGCCAAAAGGATTGCGGTCTTTTTTCATGTAGGCGTATATCTCATCGTCGTAGCATTCCGGATGCAGCAGGAAGATTTCGGTGGCATCCATCGCCAGCGGACTGTCCACATAAACTTTGATGTTTTCGAGTCGGCCTGCACTGTGCAGCTTGTCGAGACGGTACAGGATTTCCTGCGTTCTGCCGATACTGAAGGCGGGAATCAGCAGTTTGCCGCGCTGCGCGACACAGGTGTCGAAAATAATCTGGAGCAGATGCTCGTCGCTTTCCGGACTTTCCTCGTGTTTCTCGCCGCCGTAGGTGGATTCGCAAATGAGATAGTCGAGCGGCGGCATTGGCATCGGATCATTCAGGATAGGCCGGTTGTATCGGCCCACATCGCCCGTAAAACCAAGGGTTTTGGTCTGTCCGTTTTCATTTATCTTCAATGTCACCGTCGCGCTGCCGAGGATATGTCCGGCATCATAGAACACGGCTTCCACCTCGGGACAAACGGAAAACCAGCTTTCATATTCCACGCAGTGGAAGAAACGGAGGCAATATTTCGCGTCGTATTCCGTGTAGAGCGGCGCCCTGTAACGACCTTGTTTTTTGCTTTCATATTTCGCGTCGCTTTCCTGGATCTGCGCGCTGTCCATCAGCATGATGGCTGCGAGGTCGCGTGTGGCGGAAGTGCAGTAGATCTTGCCTTTGAAACCGTCTTTCACCAGTTTGGGAATGCGGCCGCAATGGTCGATGTGCGCGTGCGACAGAATCAGCACGTCAATGGCTTTTGGGTCGTAGAACCACTTGGCGTTGAAGTCTTCCAACTCGTCTTCATTGCCCTGATAAAGGCCACAGTCGAGCAGGATGTTGGTGCCGTTGCCGAGTGTCAGCAGGTGATTGCTGCCGGTTACTGTTTCGGCTGCGCCGCAGATCTGTAATTGCATAGGATAGAATTTAGTATGAAGGTAAAATTTTTATTCCAAACAGCATATTTTAGTTATATTTGGTGGAAATAAAGCACCATGTTACAGGATATTTATAACAGCATTCAGGATAAGATTCAGCAGCAGATACAGGAACGTTTCGGACTGAGCGAAGAGCAGACGAGTCAGAGTTCTACGGTGTTGATGGAGAATTTCAAGAAGTTTTTCTCGGAGGATCTGATGGCGGGCGGCATGTCCGGCCTGCGCGAGCTGATGAGCAATGGACTGAATGATATCAAAACAAATCCTACGCTGCAGAACCTGCGCGATAATGTGCTGAATGACCTGGTGAATAAAGTGGGACTGAGCGAAGACACCGCGCAAAAGGTGAGAGACCTCTCGCTGACGGAAGTGTTTGAAGGCTTCCGCGCCGAGTTTACCGACGAAAACGGAAAGCCGGATATTTCCAAAATTCTGAGTAAAGTCAGCCTCGGCGACTTTCAGGATAAAGCCCAGGAATTGATGAATAAAATCGGTGTCGATTTAGGGAAGTTGTTTAAGAAGTAGTACTGAGTAGTTAGTATTTAGTAGTTAGACAGCGTCGCGGAGATAATGAGCGAATGAGATAATTAGCTGATGAGAGAATGGAGTATTTTACATTCTTTCAACAGATTGCCACGCTGCAATTGCAATGAACGCTTTTTGGGTGGCCTCGTGCAAACGGCGGACAGTGGACTGTCGACCGTGGACTTTCAGAGTAGTAAGTTGCAGGTATTAAGTAGTTAGATTACGTCGCTGCGTAGCATCATTATTTCATTACTACATTGCTACATCAGTACATTCCTACTGTACTACCAGTTTCTTGTAGCCGGTGTGTTTCCCGTTTTTGATGCGCACGATGTAGACGCCGCTGACGAGTCCGCTGATGCGGAAGTTGACGGTTGTCTGCGGAGTGTAGCTGCCGGAAAATACCTGCGCACCCAATGCGTTGTAAATGACAATTTCTGAACTGCTGTTGGCATCCGCCATCACAATATTGATTTGTCCTTTGCCCGGATTCGGATACAGCACAAACACGGCTTCTTCCGGCGTGATAATCACTGTATCGTCCGGTGCAGGCGGCGGATTCTGGCTGTACAACAGCAGTCCGCCGTTGATGATGCCCACCGTCATTTCCCATTGTCCGTCGCCGGTGAGGTCGGCCACCGCAGGTGCGGTGCGGAATCCGGTGTATGTATTGATGAGCGGTGCGCTCGTGGTGAAGGTGCCGCTGAGTTTGTCTTCGATATTGTCATACCACAGCAGTTCGCTCAGGAATGTGCCCAGCACCAGATCATACTTGCCATCCTGATTGAAATCGGCGATGCAAGGCTGTGTCAGCCCCGGATTAAACGAGGTATAACGGATATGCACTTTGCCCAGCGAGTCGGTCTGGTATTGCAGGCGCACGCTGCCGTTTTCTGTGCCGCTATAGTAGTTGAGGTTTCCGTTTCTTTCTCCAACTACCAGATCCGCAAAGCCATCGCGGTTCAGGTCTATGATAAATGGCGTCGCGTTATTGCCGACAGCAATGGTCTGTGCATCCGAGGTGGCCAGCAAGCCGCGGTACGTGAAAGTGGCAGCATTTCCGGCACTTGCGGTGTTTTCCCAGTGCAATATTCTGCCGTCCGAAATGCCCATCAGCAAGTCGATATCGCCATCGTTGTCGAGGTCGCCGCAGGCAGGAGAGAGGTCGGCCACATTCAGTTCGCTGATGTTCAGGAAATCGGCGTCTTCCAGTGTGTATGCCGGTTGTTCTCGGGTGCCGGTGTTTTTGTAGTAGGTCAGTTGATAGCTCGGCGCCTGCACATTGTCTTTGTAACCGCCATTGCCAATCAGCAGGTCGGGCAGACTGTCGTTGTTGATGTCCGCGAAACACGGAACGGCATTTTCGCCCACATCAATCATTTCATCCAGCAGGAAATTTTTCTGCTGCAAGACCATGTCGGGCACATCGCTGCTGGTGTTTTTATACCACCAGATATTGTTTACATTGGCGGAGCCGATGTCGTAGGTGGAAATGAGCAAGTCGGTTTTGCCGTCGTTGTCCGCATCCAGAAAAACGGGCACGGCAAAGGAACTGGCATCGAAAGAAACGTTCGCAGTCGGATA
>JADLAH010000212.1 GCA_020848315.1 Chitinophagales bacterium
AGAACAATATGCACGCCACCGGATTCCGGAAAACGAAATTATTCCTTATGATATGCTGTGGGAAATCACGCTGGACATATTGTATCGGAATGATATGCAGTTGCTGGAAAAATGGAAATAAAAAAAAACGGGTAAGCTTTGCACCTACCCGTCAGACCCTAAAGTCTAGAAACATAAAAACCCTGACACAAAGTTAGTAACCAAATTCCATTACACAAATTTTGTGTTGATTTTAAGCCATTTATAACATTTAATTTACATTTCTCAAATATGAACTTAGCACAGCGGCATAAAACAGCCTAAAATGGATAAAATCATCCAGATTATGAGGGTTAAAACCATATTAAACAAGGATTTGGCCGGCAGTGTGGCCGGAAATTTCCATCGGAATCAATCAATCAATCAATCAATGGAAGGCGAACTGATTCAGCATCGTGAACAAATCATCTTTGAATGGCGTGGTCACTTTTGGAATATATTTATATATTTTACAGTCTTCTTCCACTGCAAGATGGCGCAATTGCAGATGTTGATTGATAAACTGCATTTCCAGTTCCGGAATGAGGTCTTTGAAGGTGAGCGCGATATCCATAATGGATTTATTGGCATCCACCATATTATAGATGCCCGGCGGCACATCCACAAGCGGAAGCTGTGTCAGGTATTTGGCCGCTTTATCAATCTCAATAAATGAGCGTATCTGCTGACCATCGCCGTGGATGGATATTTTTTTCAGGAAGTTGGCCTCAAACGCGAATCGGTTGATTACCGCATCAAAACGCATGGTCTGATTGAATCCATAGACATTGCCGAGACGAACAATATAGGTATCAATATTCTTGTCTTTAATCAGTCTTTCCACAAAACCTTCGCCGCGCATTTTGGAAATACCGTAATTGGTTCTCGGATTGAGTTTGGTATTTTCCGTAATCACCTTGCCTTTACCGGAAGCGCCGTACACCGACAAACTGCTGACATGAACAAACTTTTTCACATCACTTTCTTCAATGGCATAGGTCAGCTCCGCGGTGCCCCAGTGATTGATCTGTTCATATAAATGCGGATCGGCATCCGCATAAGGACTGGCAATCTTTGCCGCAAGATTAAACACAATATCCACGCCCTTCAGTTCTTTCTTCAGCTTGCGGGTATCCAGGATATCGCCTTGCACAAAACGGATATTGTCGCCGCCAATACAGGTACAGAGAAAGAAATTATAAATTCCTTTACTGAGATTATCGTACACGACAATCTCTTTTACCTTCGGTATCTGCACCAGTTTTTTTACCAGTTCCGTTCCGAGGTAACCTGCTCCGCCTGTAATAAGTACTTTCATGTATGTTCTTTGTTGAATGGATGAATTATACGTCGTACAATTCTGTAATTACTTAATTAATTCTGTATGCAGTCCGCATTCTGTTTTGTTTAATCCAAACCAGCGCGCCATGCGCTCATCTCCCATCTGCGACGGGTCGATCTTGCGTGTACAAGGTTCACAACCAATACTGGTATATCCTTCCTTGTCGAGCGGATGATGCGGAATTTTATGCAACTTGATATAATCCCATATCATCTTCTTCGTCCAGGGCAGCATCGGATGATAGCGCAAAGCGCCCTGCGGCGTCGGCTGCTCTTCTTTCATTTTCGCGCGAGTCGCGTTCTGGTCGGCACGCACGCCGTTGATCCAGATATCATACTGATGCAGAATCGGATCCATAGGTGCCACTTTATTCAGATGGCAACAGAAATCAGGATCGGAAGTAAACAGTAAGCGGCCGTTTTCATCCTTTTGCATATGTCGTGGTGTGGAAGACAACACATCTACTACTTTTATTCCGAACAGTTCTGCTATCTCATTTTTGTAGGAAATAGTCTGCGGAAAAAGATAGCCGGTATTCAGGAAATACACGGGAATGGTGTTGTCTATCTGCGCCAGAATATGCAACATGGGAATGGAATGCGTCTGAAAAGAGGAACCGGCAAACAGGGTCTTTCCCGCCGCACGGTAGGCCGTTATCTTTTCACGTATGACTTGTATTTCTTCCTCAAATTGCATAATATAAAAGTAGTGTTTAACCCATAGACTTAGTATAGTTTGGCATTAATAAATCATTAGGCTTGACAGTTTAAAATGCAATACACACTTAATAATTGAGGAATAAAAACCTTATTCGTTCTCAAAAAAATCGACAACAGCGCCCATGTACTGCGTATTCCAGCCATCCACGATGTCATCGTAATCTTCATCGGGAATGTTTGTATGACGCACTTCAACGGAAGTTCCCTGCTTGTGTTCATGCAGGATAATCGTGACTATAGATGGTGCTTCCTGCTCGCCGAAATACCATTCCTGGGTGATCTTCTTAGTTTCTTCAAAAGCGATATTTCTACCTACAATAGCGCCATCCCAAAGTGAAAACTCCGTATCGGGAACGGCTTCCATCACCACTTCATCGCCCGACCACAGCCGGATAACGGCAGGATTGGTCAATGCCCTGTACACCACCTCCGGTGCTTCGTGAACGATGTAATATTTTTTGAAGTCTTTCATGCAACAAAAGTACGCAGAATATCTGCTTCCGACAAGCTAACGCTTAATTTCCAGTTTATAGACTGCCCAGTCGAAGTAATTCATCGACTCAAACTTTTTCATCATTGGCTTATCAGACAGCAACTCCGCCCCTGAGAAGCGCCAGAATCCCAGTATATCGTCATCATCCAGCAACTCGAAGTGTCCGACTTTATTCGTTCCGCTGACATAGCCGGAATAAAGTTGAGACAGATAGATTTTACAAATAGCATCCAGCGCTTTCACCGATTTACGCGTATCTCTTTCCAGTAAAGCAATAGTATAAGTATCCTGAGCATCTACCGAGTCTATCTGGACACCGTACAATCGCGTGCGTTTCAGGGAATCCATGGTAAAGAAGCCGGAAAACAGCGTTTGCGGGAGACACATGCTGCTATCTTCTTTATACACGAGCATCACCACTTCATCATTCATGGTGGCACCCGGCACGCCATCTTCACTTAAATCAATGGCTTTGACCTGTATCTTAAAATTATAGGCGGGAATAGAATCCGCCGCGGCGACCGTCCACAAACAAGCCCACAGGCCCAGCAGCAGTGTCCATTTTTTCATAGTGTTGGTTTTAAGGGTAACGCAAATATCGCAGGGAATTTTAAACAGCCTGTTTATGCCCTGAAAAATTACGCTATTTTAACTAATTTCGGAAGTATGTCCACACTACATCATATTGCGACCACCAAGACAGCGCGCGTACACACACACGGCCACCTGCACAGCGGCACCAAATTTATCTGGCTCGTGGCACACGGCTATGGCTTTTTATCGGAATATTTCATTAAAAAACTGGAAGTACTTCCACCGGAAGAACATTTTGTCATCGTGCCGGAGGCGCTGAACCGTTTCTATCTGAACGGTCTTTCCGGGCGTGTAGGTGCCTCCTGGATGACAACGGAAGACCGCGACCAGGAGATTGCGGACTATATTTCATATCTGGATAAAGTTTACGAAACATTTATTTTACACAACAACGCAAAAATCATCGCATTGGGCTTCTCGCAGGGCGGCGCAACCATCGGAAGATGGGCCATGAAGACCACTAAAAGGCTGAATAACATCGTTTTTTGGGGAGCCAGCATTCCGGCGGAGTGTCTGGAGCAGGTGGATCGGCTCAACGAGCTCCATCCTTATTTACTGGTAGGCGATACGGACGAATTTATTTCTGAGGAAAAAAGGAACGAAGTAATACAAAGTTTAATTAACCAAAACGTAATATTTTCACATATTTTTTACAAAGGCGGACACGCTATTTTAACTGAACCTTTATTGCAACTCTGTAGCGAGTTAACAACCCCGTAACGAAGCGGCACTATCTTTGCAAAGCACTTTTAAGGCAAAAAGTCTGTTCACCAAAACCAACATTTGCCATGAAAAAGAAACTTGTTCTATATACGCTTTGCACCTTCCTCACCGTTTCGCTGTTCGCGCAGATTGAATTCGGGACAGCCTCTTTCTATGGAAAAGAGTTTAACGGAAGAAAAACAGCCAACGGCGAAATCTACTCTGAAAACAAACTGACCGCAGCACACAGAACGCTGCCTTTTGGTACGATCATCAAAGTAACCAATGCGCAGAATAACAAATCAGTGTATCTGAAAGTCAATGACCGCGGCCCTTTTCACAAAAACCGCGTACTCGATGTATCCACCAAAGCCGCTGCTTTACTCGACTTCAAACACAAAGGCACTGCCTACGTGAAGATTGAAGTAGTAGATACCGACCAGATTCCTGCGGATGATGCGGAAATCGCGGATATTGTTGCCAAAGACAACGGCATACAAACCTACGACACCACAGCCGACGGCAATGCAACCGGGACACCACCCATTAAACAGGAAAAGGCGGAAAACAAACCTGCGGGAAATTCCAATCCCGCGCCTTTCACCGCCATCTTCGATCCGGTGAAAGAAGGCATCACCAATCGTTCGCCCTATTTTGTGATTACAAAAATTGATAAAAGTAAATCCGGATTTTACGGACTGCAACTCGGTGTATTTTCCGACATGACCGCTATCATGCATCTTGTAGAAGAACTGGAAGCCAAATACAATCAGTCGATGGTTGTACAACAGGCGGAAATCAACGGAAAGAAAGTATACAAACTCTATATCGGCAAGTTCCAAAACAGAGCCTATGCCGATGCCTTGAAATCAGTATTATCGGATAAGTACAAAGACGCGTTTGTTGTGCAATATGAATAATATTTTAATAGAGAACCACAGAAGGAACAGGAGCAACAGAAGCTGTCCAGGATGTTGATTTTCATTTTTTTTATGTTGTAAAAAGCCTATACCAAACTGCACATTATTATTATCCAAATGCAGGATTATCTTTCTTCAACGGGATTTTGCTCATCGCATATTCGGAAATCGCGGTGATGCTCAAGCTTGGATTTACACCGGGATTTGCGGAAATCATACTGCCGTCACACACCATCATATTCGCGTAATTAAAGACTTTATTGTCTTTGTCAATCACACCATCTTGCGCGCTTGTTCCCATGCACGCACCGCCGAGGATGTGCGCCGTGGTCGGAATGCCGAGCAATGTCTCCGAACTCATCACCATCGCTTTCCCATTGATGATACGCGCCACTTCGTGCGCCAGTTCCTGCGCCTTCGGATTGAAGGCTGTCGGCGCCGGCCCGCTTTCCATCGAGGATTTCATGCCACCGAACATATTGCGGGAAAAACGCAGCGTGGAATCTATACTCTCCATGTACAACAGGATATTCGTACGCTTGCTCCAGTCGTCTACAAAAAACGCGCGCAGGTTATCAATAGGATGCACCACAAAATCCTTCACCATCTTGAAGAAGCGTGAAACGATATTGCTGCCCTGCACCATCGGCGCCATGAAAATGCGCCAGAAACCTGAGCCTTCGGAATATTTCACCGGCTCGAT
>JADLAH010000213.1 GCA_020848315.1 Chitinophagales bacterium
AAACGCACGGGAATATGTCCTATTTTAAAATTCCTGATATCCTTAACCGGTGTCTTTTTATCAAACAGCAGCTTTCCCAGTTCAGATGCCCGAAGAGACGCTTTTCTTGCGGTATTCACATGCTCAATGCCTACTTCACGGATAGGCTGCACGTGATTCACAAACCACAATAAGGCACGAAGTTTCCAGTTCATATTTGGTCATTTATTACTTCCGTAAGATAGGAAAATAAAGATAACCTGCATTTTACAAAGGATAATAGTTCGCGCTACTTTGACACGCTCCAATCAAAAAAAACAAGTTACCTTTGTATGGATTTAGTACCATTGTATGGATTTATTTTCATCTACTCAACAACATGAATACATAGCGCTGACGGAAAGTCTGCTGAAGAAATCCGAAGATTTCATTCCGGAACAGGAAGCGGAAAAGGTACTGGATGATTTAAAGAAAGTCATTAATTTCCACGACAAGCAATATTACACGGAAGCAAAACCCATCATCAGCGATTATGATTACGACCGGCTGTTTAAGAAACTGAAAGAACTGGAAGCTGCATATCCGCAACTGCTGACCGCGGATTCGCCTACGCAGCGGGTGGCAAAAGGGCTGAATGCGGAGTTCCCGACGGTGCAGCATCTCGTGCCGATGATGTCGCTGGAAAACTCCTATAACCTCACCGACCTCGAAGATTTTGACCGCAGGGTGCATGATGCATTGCCCTCCACGGCACAACCCGAATATGTGGTTGAGCTGAAATTTGACGGCAGCAGTATCGCACTGGTATATGAAAATGATATACTGGTACGCGCGGCCACGCGTGGCAATGGCGTAGAAGGCGATGAGATAACGCAGAATGCGAAAGCCATTCGCAGCATTCCACTGCAGGCGAAATTCTCGCAGTACGGCATCCACAGGATTGAAGTGCGCGGGGAAGTATTGCTCGAACTGGCGATGCTGGAGAAACTGAATGAAGAACGCCGCAAACTCAATGAAACCTTGCGCCGGGAAAACAAGAAAGAACTGGAGTTATACAAAAATGCGCGCAATACCGCGGCCGGCAGTCTGCGATTGAAAGACCCTGCCGAAGTGGCGGCCCGCAAGCTCGACGCCATGATTTATCAGATTGGCTATGCGGAAGACAAAGACGGAAAAGACATCACCCATATTTTTGGCACACACGAAAAAAACCTGGAAACACTCAGTAAGTTGGGCTTCCAAACACCTTTCAACGAAAAAGGCGTTTTCACTTCCATTCAGCAAGTAGAAGAATTTTGCAAACAATGGGAAAATAAGCGCGACAGCTACCACTTCGACATCGACGGTATGGTGATTAAAGTCAATCAGCTGATGATGCAGCAAACCATCGGACGCACATCGCACCATCCAAAATGGGCGGTGGCTTATAAATTCAAGGCGAAACAGGCCACCTCCACATTGCTCCACGTCGACTTTCAGGTAGGCCGCACCGGCGCCATCACGCCGGTAGCCAAGATTCAACCGGTGCAACTGATGGGTGTGGAAATCAGTTCCATTTCCCTCCACAATGAAGACTTTATTCTGGAAAGAGATATCCGACTGCACGACACGGTAATCGTGGAACGCGCCGGCGATGTGATTCCCTATATTGTGGGCTGCATTCCGGAGCGCCGGACCGGCAAAGAAACCCGCATTCATTTCCCGACAGAATGTCCGTCCTGCAAGCATCATCTGGTAAAACCGATGGATGAAAGTGTGTGGCGATGCATCCATCCGAACTGTCCCGCGCAACTGGAAGAACATCTGATACATTTCGTATCAAAACAAGCGATGGATATTTTCGGCTTCGGAGAAGAAAATGTCCGCACATTCATCCGCGAAGGCATTATCAGCGACATTACCTCTATTTATCGCATCGACTATGACAAAGTGCGGCAACTCGAAGGATGGAAAGACAAATCGGTGCAAAATCTGAAAGACGGCATCGAAGCATCCAAAAAGAATGAATTATACCGACTGATTGTTGGTCTCGGCATAAGGCATATCGGAAGCACTACCGCAAAGATGCTGGCTAAGAAAGTGGCTAAGCTCACAGACTTTCAGCATTGGACACAGGAACAATACAATGAACTCGAAGATGTCGGTCCGAAAGTGGCGCAGTCTTTATTTCAGTTCTTTACCGACGAAGAAAATATCGCGCTGCTCCTGGAATTGGAAGCACTGGGTGTCAATATCCGCAAAACGGAAGAAGTGCTGGATTCCGACAAACTGGGTGGCAAGACGTTTCTATTTACCGGCACGCTCACCCGTTTATCGCGCGATGAAGCCAAAGTACTGGTGGAAAAAAATGGCGGTAAAAACCTGAGTGCCGTCAGTGCCAACCTCGACTATCTGATTGCCGGTGAAAAAGCCGGCAGTAAGCTTGCAAAAGCACAGAAAATCCCGTCGATACAGATTATTGACGAAGATACCTTTCTTAATATGATTGCATAAGTTACAAGTTATCTATATTTGCATAAATTTACAGGATGCGCAGAATACTCTATTTGTTAATAATTTTTACAGCTTATAGCTGCGGTAAAAAACATGTATATCATGAATTTCAGGATGTGAATGTAAATAATTGGGCATCACAGGACACACTTGTCTATTCCGTAAAAATTGATGAATCCGACAAAAACTTTCAATACGCCATTTCTGTGCGCCACCAGAAAGACTATGAATTTTCCAATCTGTGGCTGAAAGTGTTTATAAAAGGGAATGGTATAGATACCAGTTTCCGCTACGAAATTCCATTATTCAAAGCAGATGGAAAGCCATTCGGAAAATCTTCCGGCAGCCTTTGCACGCAGACAGTACCACTCACCACATCGCTTCCACTATACAGCAAAGGCGACTATGAAATCCGTATCGTTCAGTTGATGCGCAAAGATCCATTGCCGGGTATTAAAGATGTAGGTGTCATTCTCGACATCAGAAAATAGATGCTTCCGCGCATATTTTCACCTTTTGGCCATATCTATTACATGCTGTTTCAGGAAATTTACACAGGAACTTAAAACTGAGCTATTCCTCTTATCTTTTTTTATGTATATCTTTATACAAAGAACCTGTATGAAGCATTTTTTTTACACTTTCATATGTCTCTGTCTGACATCGTTTTCCTATGCACAGTCGCTGACACGCGGTCCGTACCTGCAGAGTGCCACCAATAACAGTATTAAAGTAATGTGGCGCACTTCAGTAAAAACACCATCGGTTGTGAGATACGGTCTGACGCCGGAAGCACTGAACAATGTAATTACGGACACTGCCAGTGTAACCAACCATATTATTAAAATTTCCGGTCTACAGCCAAAGACCACCTACTATTACAGTGTGGGTTATGACAATACTTTATTGGCCGGTGCAAACAGTCAGCATCACTTCACCACGGCACCACCTGTAGGTGACACCAGCGGATTTAAATTCTGGGTAACAGGCGATTTTGGCGGAGGCAATAACGAACAGATAAAAGTGCGTCGCTGGTTTGAAAACTATATACAATCCAATTTTGTAGAGAACTGGTTATGGCTGGGCGACAACGTGTATAATGACGGAACCGATGCGGAATATTCCGCCAAAGTGTTTGACAACTATTACGGCTATGATTCCATTTTCCGTTTTCTGCCCTTCTACCCTATTCCGGGCAATCACGACTACAACAGCGTAAACCGTTTTGACGATCCATCGCAACATAAAGGTCCGTATTTTGACATGGTAGAAGTATTCAAAAACGGAGAAATGGGTGGTGTACCTTCCGGAACGGAAAACTATTACTCATTTGATTATGGCAACACGCATTTTATCGCGCTGAATTCAGAATTATGGCAATACATTTTCTTCGATCTTCCTAATCCATACAAGACATGGCTGGAGAATGACATCAAAAACTCCAAACAAACTTTCAAGGTGGCATACTGGCATCAGCCGCCTTATTCCAAAGGCTCCCACGATTCAGATGATGGCTGGGAACTCTTCATGAAAGGTATGCGCGAACGCTTCCTGCCCATTCTGGAGAAATACGGCATCGACCTTGTATTATGCGGACACAGCCACGTGTATGAGCGTTCATATCTGATTAACAAGCACTATGGCGTATCCGGCGCCTTCAACAGGAATACGATGATGATAGACAGCAGTTCAGGTAACCCTGACAGTAACCGCACCTATATCAAATACACTTACGGACCAAACAAAGACAAAGGCACCGTCTATACCGTCGTGGGCAACAGTGGCAAATCGGAAGAAGATAACGGACGTATGCACCCTGTGATGCACAAGAAATTTGCAGCCAATAAAGGTGTGGGCAGCATGATACTGGAAGTTAAAGGCAATACCCTGACGGGAACTTACTACAAAGACAATGGGGAATTGTTCGATAAATTCCGCATCATCAAACAGGATTCCGTGAGTGTTATTTCAGGCATCAAAAATAACTCGCTGATTCAGGACGTAAAAATATATCCGAACCCGTTCAAGAACCAGCTGATGGTAGAATTTAATGCGAAGCAAAGCGTTCCGACGGCTATTACCATACAGAATCTTTCAGGACAACTGATAGTACAAACGGTGTGGAACGGCAAATCCAATCTGGGATTTAATCAGGTAGAGATTGATGAATTGCATCAACTATCTGCCGGAGAGTATATTATCTCGATACAACAAGGCGACCATATCAGCAGTCAGAAAGTGGTGAAATTATAAGGAATATTTTGCCAGCAAGGCATCTACTTTTTGTTCTATTGCAGGATTTTTTACCAATACCGGTGCATGGTGCGGTTTAATTCGTGCGTCAATAATCATGGCATCACAAGCCCAGTGTTTGTGTTCAAATCGTTCATTGACGCCATAGATATCATGCGAAGGATTGCTGCGGGTGAAAGTAACCCACAGGAAGTTACTGAAATCAGCTGCCAGAAAACCGGCATCATCACATACGACCATCAACGGAAGATTGGAGAGTAGCACGCTATGATTGGAGAGTTCCCTGATGCCTTTTTCAAATTCGCTGGTTTCCGCATTATCCAGTTCAACCGCCAATATTCCTTTGGTGACCAGCTTAGGATTTTTAAATACCGCGGGCAAGCTGAAATTTGCGGGCAATTTATCCGCCAAATCTCTTTTCTTTTCACCTGCAGCAGCAATGATTACCTTACTGCCGGTATTGAGTCCGTCGCCGGAATAATCCAGCGTATCTATCGTCGTTTTTGTTTGGAAATGAACATCCCGAGACAGATCGATACGCTCGAGTATAAGCTGAAAGAAAGCTTCTTCGTGGTGGGTGGTCAATGTGGTATGTTCGTCTTTATCCGCGATAAAGAGAAACTTCGCCAGCGACAATTGGCCTGTTCCCAGAATATGATTAGCAATAGTGAGCAATTCCTGCGGACGCTTTTCCGTGTAGTACGGTGTGTAGCGTTCGCTGCCGATCGCCAGCAACAGCGGATGCACTCCTGCGGCATCCACGGCATGCACTTCGTGCACACCGGGAATTTCTTTACTGATGGCACTGCCCGTCATTTCATGTATCATATTGCCGAAGGCGGTATCTTCCTGCGGCGGACGTCCGACCACAGTGAAACTCCAGACCGCATTTTTTTTTGCATACACATTTTTCACACGCATCAGCGGAAAATCGTGTTTCAAAGAATAATAACCGAGGTGATCACCAAACGGCCCTTCGGGTTTATTTTCATTCGGATATACTTCTCCGGTAATCACAAAATCGGAGTCGGTGCTGAGGCAGAAGCCGTCTTCATCGTACATATATCTGAAACGACGCCCACCCAGCGCACCGGCGAATGTCAGTTCCGACAGACCTTCGGGCAACGGCATCACCGCGGCGAAGGAATGCGATGGCGGACCACCGACAAAGATGGATACTTTCATCGGCTTGCCCAGTTTATTCCACTTCGTCTGGTGGACACCGATACCGCGGTGCAACTGATAATGCAGTCCGATTTCTTTATCCTGCAAATAATCATTGCCGGACAATTGAATGCGATACATACCCAGATTGGAATTCATCACCCCGGGCATATCCGGATCTTCGGTATATACAACCGGTAGTGTAACGAAGGCACCGCCGTCTTTTTCCCAGCATTGAATCTGCGGCAGATCCGAAATCTTTATTTTTTCAAACTGATGACTGCTCACTTTTTTGGGCAAAGCTTTCAGCGCGGCAAACGCGACGCTGATATTCTGTAACGGATGCTTCAACGCCTTCATCGGGTCGGTCTTCAGTGCAATCATCTTCTGCACGGGAGCAAGCGTATCGCGGAAAATAAATTTACTTCTCTCTGTTGTACCAAACAAGTTAGACACCGCCTGATATTTGCTGCCTTTCACTTTCTCAAACAGGATGGCCTTGCCGCCGGCTTCGTGAATGCGCAGATGGATAGATGCCATTTCAAGATAGGGATCTACTTCTTCTTTGATGCGCAACAATTGTCCGTTTTTCTCCAGATCTTCCAGGCAGGATTGCAGGGATGCATAACTCATAGTCAGGCTAATAAATGATTATATAGTACTAACGCCAAAGTCAGCCATAAGTTTATTTATGCGACTCAATAAAAATCTTGGCATCGATATTAAACTGCTGCCACTCTTCCGCATGCGGAATATGCGCTGACAACGGGTATTTATTATTATCAAATGTCACATCATCAGAACCTACATTGCTCAGAAATTTCTGTGCGAGGTTATTTTTGGGCAACAGTCCATCCTGCGCGCCCCATACCAGCATCACGGGCAGTTTGATTTTATTCAACTCGGCAGTAAGATCCAAAGCTGTAAAAATGGAATTGCCGTTGATGGTTAACTCTTTGGGAGCATACTCCGCATTATTGGCTACGAGCTGCAACTCACCACGCGGCACACTGATTGTCTGAGACTGAATGTTCGTAGTATTGAATGCAATTCCTTTCACCTGATTCAGGTAATTCTGATGCTGTTTGAATTCATAATAGGTCAGGACGGGATGCTGCGCATAAAACAGTTTACAGTTTTGCCAGTAAGCGATATTGCTATTAAGGGCAATCATGGAATCTGCTTTATGTACCATCCATTGTGCGGACAACTGAATGCCGTTTTTTATATCATAAGCCGGACATTCCAGAATGGCGCCATTCAATTTTCGCTGGTGTGCCGTATCCAACAGATAGTAAGTGGACAATCCGCCGCCCCAACTGATACCGTGCAAGAATACCTTACTGGCTTTTGCTATTTGCTTGGTAAAATCTACAATATTGTCGAGGTCTTCACTAAACTGTTCAATAGTCATCTCAGACGGCTTGATATTGCCTTGCGTCAATCCCGAACCGCGCTGGTCCCAATAGATTACCTTGTAAAATTTTTCCATTTCTTTCCAATAAATATTGGCACGTTCTATCTGTGCGGTTCCACCCGGACCACCATGCACAAATACGATAGCGATATCGGAATTGATATTTCCGCAAACTCGCACCGGCAGCGCGGCATCTCCTACTTTTACAAAATAATAATTATCTATCTGACTGCCATCCGGCTTCGGGTCGGGAGAGCAAGCGCTGAACAGTGCCACCACGCATATCCACAAGATAAATTTCGTATACTGTCGTTTCATCCTTTATTCTTTTATTCTTCTGAAAACATAAGACAATCCCACTTCCGTGTAGATGTGCCGTATCCATTTCTGATTGCTTGGGTAGCGGTAAAAGACACCTGCACCAAAATTGATGGCCAGTGGTGTTTTTTTATTTTTAGAGAAGTCATATCCGCCCATCAGCTTGCCACCCACCAGCAGATTATGAAAACCATAATTTACTTCCGTAAAGGTGCCATCCGGCTGACGCTCATACACCGGCGCATTGAGTTTGTTGTAGAGATATCCCACATCCGCGTTCACTTCCACAAAAAATCCTTTGACCATCGTATGTCGGTAAGCCAGTTCCGGAATAAAAAAGAAACCGGTATTGAAGCGTTTTCGGTAAATATATCCGAAGGTCGGTTTTACATAAATCTCGCGTTCCGCTACGCGCTTGCTGTATGCGCTTTTCCCTTCTTTAATTTTGGGTTTGTACAAAATGCGCATCCCTGCACTGACGGATAATCCGGGATTGATATTAGCCGGATTCAGGAATTCGAAGTCAGAAAGCAAAGAAAGTGTGGTAATCCACTTCTTATTTTTTAATCCTTCTGTTTTGATGAGGTCTTTGTATTTGTCATCCTGCGCTGAAGCATTGCCCGCATACAGGAGGAAGAAGACCAGCAAACATGGAAAGGTAATTTTTTTCATGCAAATCGTATAAGTACACTTCTTAATAACGATACAAAGTAAATAAAAATTGTCAGTATTTGGGATATATTGCGGTATTATCCCCCGAAAGTAACACATCCGTAATTTAATAGAAAAAGCGCCCCTCATGGGGCGCTATGATACTAAACAAAAAAGGGCTTTTATGTAGATCTTTCCTTATTTAGGTAATGTTGGTAAAATTACTTTGTCAATTACATGGATCACACCGTTGCTAGCTTCGATGTCTGTTGTTGTAATGTTTGCTACACGATCATTAGCATCTACAATTTTATCGCCACCTGTAAGATCTATGGTGAAAGTCTGATCACCCAAAATTGGAGCTACTTCCTGCTCGTCAGACAAATCGCCGGCTAATACTTTTCCGCTTACCACGTGGTATTTTAATACAGAAATGAGGGTTTCATTGTCGATATCATCCAGACTGTCTGCATCCAGTTCTTCTAATAAAGCTGCGAATGCGGCATTCGTTGGTGCAAATACTGTCAGAGGTCCATCAGCAGATAATT
>JADLAH010000214.1 GCA_020848315.1 Chitinophagales bacterium
CGCCCGCAAACAGGCTGCTGTTTATTCCGACAAAGTGAAACCAATGATGGACGAAATCCGCGAAATTGCCGACAACCTCGAAGGCATCGTAGACGACGACCTGTGGCCACTGCCAAAATACAGAGAGATGTTATTCTCCAAATAATCACAAAGGTGGATGTTCAGCATCCACCTTTTTTTTGATTTTATGCAGATTTAACAGTACTTTTACCAAGTATTGCGTTATATATTTCTAAATACTTGTTCATGAAAAATGTCGTGCGTTTACTGTATCTGCCAGCCATCGTGCTGCTGTTATCTGCCTGCTCCGCCACTTCCAAAATAAAAGACGGCAATACAGCCTATACCTACAAAAAATATTCGCTCGCCACCACACTGCTGCCGAAGGAATATCAGAAAACAAAAGTGCTGTCCGAACAATCCGCCATTGCCCTCAAAATCGCGGATAGCTACGACAAGCAACTGAAATACGACGACGCACTGCCGTGGTACAAGATGGTGTCCGAAGCCCGCGTGCTCGACAATGCCATCATGTATTACATCAACGCGCTCAAACGTGCCGAAAAATATGACGAAGCCTACAAGGCGCTCGACGATTACATCAAAGCCAACCGCAGCGAGAAATTCAGGCTGCAGAAGGAACTTGACTTCCTGAAAGATGCCGCCGAAAAACGTAAACTCGGCAAATATACCCAACTCGAAAATCTGTCTTTCAATACTTCCAGTATCGACTTTGCGCCTTTTGTCAAAGACAATCAGCTGTATTTTTCGTCCACACAAGGCGCCACCAAAGACAATCAGGACCAGTGGACCGGTGAGGGATATGCAGATTTGTATGTTGCTTCCATTGCAGATAAGAAAAAGGCCGGTGCCGCTACTGCACTCAGTTTGCCATTCAATACAAGCTATCACGAAGCGTCCTACATCCTCAGCAAAGACGGCAAGACAGCCTACTTCACGCGCTGTGGCAGTGCTTCCAAAAACGACAACGACTATTGTCATATTTACCGTTCACAAAAAAACATAGACGATACCTGGGGGGAGCCGCAACGCCTGAAATTGCTGGCCGACACAGTGAACGAAGGGCAGCCGTGGCTTTCCGCGGATGAGAAGGAACTCTATTTCGTATCGGACGACAAAAACGGCTATGGCGGCAGAGATATCTATCTGGCGAAAAGAAATATCGCGGGCGAATTTGAGAATCCCGTGAATGCAGGCGGTAAAATCAATACAGCAGGCGATGAACTGTTTCCGGTCATCGCCGCCGACAACAAGCTGTATTTCTCTACCAACGGACGACCGGGCTATGGCGGACTCGATCTGTACAGCGCCACCAGAGACGGCAAGATTTACACCAATGTACAGCACCTCGGCTATGGTATCAATTCCGGCGGCGACGACTTCGGCATTCAGGTGATGAGTAGCAAGGACGACTCCGTGATACTGACCGGCTACCTGACGTCGAACCGTCCGGGTGGCAAGGGACTGGATGATATTTACTTCTTCGAACAGCGCATCCCTCCGCCGCCACCGCTGCCGCCGGCAGTATATCTGCTGAAAGTGTGGGTGCAGGCGAAGAAATACCAGGAGGAGAACAATCCGAACTCCACGCTATTGGGTGTGCTGCCGGTGCAGGATGCCACGATAGAATGGCCGAATTTCGGCGCTAAGGCGCAAGGCAATCAGCAGGTGCGCACCAACCCGGAAGGCACGATGCAGACGATTGTGCCGCAGGGACAACAGTTTGTGCTGAAGGTATCCAAGCCGGGCTATCTGACACAGGAAGAACCGGTGAGCACCGCACTGTCGGCGAGCAACGGCGATACTATTACCATTGAAAAAGTGGTGGTTTTATCCCGCATTTACAAAGATGTGGAGATTACCCTCAACAATATCTATTACGACTACGACAAATGGGATATCCGCGCGGATGCGGCACAAAGCCTCGATACGCTCGTGGATATTTTGCTGAACAATCCGGGCATTAAAATTCAGTTGTCGTCGCATACCGACTGCCGCGGCAAGGATAGCTACAATGAGACGCTGTCACAGAAACGCGCGGAAAGCGTGGTGCAATATCTGATTGGCAAAGGCATCGACGCGGCCAGACTGACGGCCAAAGGCTACGGCGAAACCATGCCGATAGAAACCTGCGAATGCGACAACTGCACGGAAGCCCAGCACCAGCGCAACCGAAGAACGACCTTTAAGATTCTGAGTGAGTAGGGAAGCGGGAAAGACTAGTTCAGATACTGTATTTTAATAAGATTAGAGTATATTTGATTGTTAATGCAGATAGGATTTTCAGACGATCAACTTATATGCAATTCTTTTAAAAGCAGGAAAATAAATGGAAATACCAAAATTTGATGAAACTTTTGTTCCAATACTTGAAATCCTTAAAACAGGTAAGACCTATAAAACCAGGGAGTTAATAGAAGAAGTGAAAACAAAGTTCTATTCAGGATTAACCGAAGAACAAAAGAAACTTAAAACTAAATCCGGCGATTTGTTAATTGACAATAGAATTGCATGGGGAAAATCATACTTAAAGAAAGGAGGCTATGTCTTTTTTCCTGAACGAGGACATGTTCAGATTACTGAAAAAGGAAAGAATCATTCATCAAATCTTTCTCTAAGAGATTTGGAAAAAGAGAGTTCATTATTTGAATTTTACAAATCAGAAAAAACAGCTTACACTGAAAATGACAAAATTGACTGCAAAATATCCTCACCACAAGACCTAATTGATGAAGGATTTAATAGAATTGAAAGTGAAGTAAAAAATGAACTTTTACTAAAGCTTAAAAATATAGATCCTTATTTCTTTGAAAAAGTTGTTCTAATACTTCTTAAAAAGATGGGATATGGCGAGTTTATTGAAACATCTAAATCAGGAGACGGAGGTATTGATGGGATTATCAATGAAGATAAACTTGGATTAGACAAAATATACATACAAGCAAAACGCTTTAATGAAGGGAAAGTAAGAGAAAAAGATATTCGGAATTTCATAGGTGCTATGAGCGGAGATACCAATAAAGGCGTATTTGTTACTACATCAGAATTTGACGAGAAAGCAGTCGAAAAGGCACGTTCAGCACATCATAAAATAATTTGTATAGACGGTAAAAAACTAGTTACACTTATGCATGAATTCAATGTTGGAATCCAGGTTAAAATGACCTATGAAATTAAACAAATTGATGAAGACTTTTTTGATGAGCAATAAAAATAAAGACATTCGGCCACACTCAATATAACAGCATCGTAAAAACGTCTGACCGCCTGTCAGTATTAAGTAGCAGTTATTAAGCAATAAGACCGCGTCGCGGAGCCAATCAGCTAATCGGCTAATTATCTCATCATCTCATTTCCTAATTATTTTTTCGTAACTTTGTCATTAAGATGAACCATTTTATCATAAATAAATTTTTCAACATTGGATTTTAAAGACTTTGGCTTTGACGCCTCTCTACTGGAAGGCATCGACGCCATGAATTATACCTCTACCACGCCCATACAGGAATTAGCCATTCCGGTCATCCTGCAGGGAAAAGATATCATCGCCACGGCACAGACCGGCACCGGAAAAACGGCCGCATTTCTGTTACCCATCATCCACGAACTCGTCACCGGACAACATGCGGAAGATACCATCAACACGCTCATCCTCGTGCCTACGCGCGAGCTGGCCGTGCAGATTACGCAAAATCTGGAGGCGTTCTCGTATTTCACGCCGGTGAGTTCCATGGCTATCTACGGCGGCGGCGACGGTATTTCCTACGAAGCAGAAAAGCGCGCGCTCTCCAAAGGCGCCGACATCGTCGTATGTACACCGGGCCGCTTAATCAGTCACCTGATGGCCGGCTACGTGCGCCTCGAAGGACTCCGCCACCTCGTGCTGGACGAAGCCGATCGCATGTTGGATATGGGCTTCCACGACGACATCATCAAGATTATTTCTTATCTGCCCAAAGACCGGCAGACGCTGCTGTTTTCCGCTACCATGCCACAAAGCATGCGTCAGCTGGGCATGAAAATCACCCGCGAGCCGGAAGAAATCAGTATCTCCATTTCCAAACCACCGGAAAGAATCATTCAGCGCGCGCTGATTGTGTATGAACCGCAGAAAATACCGATGATACAGCATCTGCTGAAGAACATCAAATTCCATAAAATGGTAGTGTTCTGTTCGAGCAAAGACAGCGTGAAAAAGCTGAGCCGCGACCTGAACCGCAGCGGATTCAAAAATGAAGAAATCCACTCCGACCTTGAGCAGCAGGAGCGCGAGCAGGTGCTGGCACGGTTCCGCAGCGGCCGCACCAATATCCTGATAGCGACGGATATCCTGTCGCGCGGCATTGATATCGAAGATATCGATGTAGTCATCAACTATGATGTACCGCACGACGGCGAGGACTATGTGCACCGCATCGGTCGTACAGCCCGCGCGGAAACGGACGGTACGGCGTTCACACTCGTGAGCGAACGCGAACAGTACAAACTAAAAGTCATTGAAGACCTGTTGGGCTATCCGGTTCCGAAAGGAGAGGTGCCAGCCGCATTGGGCGCTACGCCGGAATATAATCCCGTTAAACGAAAAGACAATCGCCCGAGAGGCGGAGGCAATGGCGGTGGCAATAGCGGAGGTGGCAATAAGAAAAAACGTCCTTTCCGCAATCGCAGACCATCGGGACCCGGAAAACCAAAAGACGGCGGGGCGGCCTGACGCCGATTTTACGCAGCCTTAAAAAGCGGAATGAAATTAAATACCTATTTTTGAACAGGATTTTTATTCAGAAAAAAATACAGCACATGACTCTATTTGATACCGCCACGCAAGCACAGATACTGGACAGAATCAACAAGCTGAATGCCTCTTCGCAACGCCAATGGGGCAAGATGACGGTATCGCAGATGCTGAAACACATGAGCACTGCCTTTGCCGTTCCGACAGAAAAAATCAAACTACCGAAAGACAAGTTGTATTATGTGGCAGCTAATCCCATTGCACGCTATCTGATGATAGAAGTATTTACGAAATGGCCGAAAAATATGGCGACCGTAGATGCCTTTATCGTTAAAAACGATCCTGATTTTGAGGCCGCAAAAGCGGATTTTATGGCCAACTACAACGACTTTCTGAAAGCCACTTCCTACAATGGCAATCATCCCGCGTTCGGTGTGATGAGCAAAGAACTCTGGGGCAAAGCCATGTACTTACATTTAAATCACCACCTCACACAATTCGGAGTATAATATGTCGGACGCTAAACGCTATGATCAACGCGGTGTATCTGCCACCAAAGATGAAGTACACGCAGCCATTAAGAATGCGGACAAGGGATTGTATCCGAAAGCATTCTGCAAAATCTTCCCTGACTACCTGACGAATGATGAGGACTATTGCTCTATCATCCATGCCGACGGTGCCGGCACTAAAAGTGTACTCGCGTATATGTACTGGAAAGAAACCGGCGACTTATCCGTATGGAAAGGCATCGCGCAGGATGCGATTGTAATGAATACAGACGACCTGATTTGTGTGGGCGCAACCTCCAATTTCCTGCTGTCCAGCATCATCAACCGCAACAAGCACCTGATTCCGGGCGAAGTGGTGAAAGCCATCATCGACGGAACGAATGAAGTGGTACAGATGCTGCACGACAACGGCGTGCAGGTGCATGCCATGGGCGGCGAAACGGCGGATGTGGGCGATACGGTACGTACCGTTATTGTGGATGCAGTGATGACCGCCCGCATGAAGCGCTCTGAAGTGATTACAAATGAGAACATTCAGCCGGGGGATGTGATTGTAGGACTTTGTTCTTACGGTCAGGCCAACTATGAACATGAATATAACGGCGGTATGGGCAGCAACGGACTCACCTCTGCCCGACACGATGTCTTTGCACATCAGTATGCCGAAAAATATCCGGAATGCTACGATCCGGCCACGCCGAAAGAACTGGTGTATTGTGGAAGCAAAAAGCTAACCGACACTGTGGAAGGCGCTCCGTTGGATGCCGGCAAACTGGTGTTGTCGCCGACCAGAACCTATGCACCGGTGATGCACAGCATTTTCAGACACCTGCGCACGCAGATTCACGGGATTATCCATTGCAGCGGCGGCGCGCAAACCAAGATATTACACTACATTGATGATAATCTGCATATCGTAAAAAACAACCTTTTCGAGGTGCCGCCTTTGTTCCGCATGATACAGGAAGAAAGCAAAACTGACTGGAAGGAAATGTATCAGGTATTCAACTGCGGCCACCGGCTGGAATTGTACCTGGATCAGGCGCATGCTGCCGAAGTGATACAGATTGCAGCCTCTTACGGAATTCCGGCACAAATCATCGGCTATGTGGAAGCAGCTGACAAAAAACAGGTGACGATACAGTCAGACAAAGGCACCTTTGTGTACTAAAACAGCATTTAATACCAGTTACTCAAGAATCCGACCGTTCACTCATTTTATTTGTGAGTGATGTTTTTTTATATCAAATTGCAGTATCAAATCTACTTAAATGGGTAATTTGATAGTAGGGTTTTTATGTTTCTATGTTGTAAGGGGTTGTCGTGAGACACCCCCTTTATTTTTTCGAAAATTGTAAAATAACCATCCATTTGAGCTAAATATCTGGTAGTTTGTAAATGATAAACCACATAAGTAACTTAAGTAACATAAGTTAATCAGTAAAATAGCATCAGAAACGGCAGTACACACCGAGCGGTAATTTCTGTCCGGATGTGGACGGCAGAAACAGTTCTCCGAAATCGGCTTTCACCTCCGGCAATCCTGCTTTCTGCA
>JADLAH010000215.1 GCA_020848315.1 Chitinophagales bacterium
CTTGGCCACGAGCCGAAGCCGAAACCGATTGCCCAGTTGTTGTTGCACGGCAGCGATATTGATGTCCAGCCGGTTCAGGTCAAGTAGGGCGTGACTGCTGCCCGGATAGCTTTCCTGCAGTGCGCGGTTGAGTTGCTCAAAATAGGGCGAATAACGACAAGCCACTTTTGCGGGCTTTTTGTAAACCAATACGAGCACCACCAAAACCGGCAGCAGCCAAAGGAATTTCGTCCATTGCTTCATGTATCAAATATACTAAAGAAAACAGTCGTACATCGTGCCACGATTATCGTGGCACGATAAAAAGCTCCGTCGGTTGGTGAGGATACCAACCGATAGAGGAAAATGCATGATATTGATTTAAGTAAATAGAGGAAGTTGCAAGAATGGCGCAGAGTCCTCTGCGAGAGACTCTGCTGAGAAAGTAGTGAAAAACTGTGGATGATTTTCTTCATACATCATGTCTTAAATTTAATCCAATTTTCCTTTCCTGTTTCGATGCAGTTGGCTAATGTTCTATCTGGTGCAATGCGGCAGGTGACGCTGCGCTAAAACACCTGCCGCAGGCGGGGTAACACTACCGACTCTGCTGAGAAAGTAAAATTATTTAGTGCGAATAAAATGTATGGGTTTTGTTAATGTCTTCCACTTCTATAATTAATAAACTGTCATCTATCTCTTTTATTGTACGTTTCATATAATATAACTCTTCACTTATATTAATTTTATCAGCAATTTTGTACGTTGTTTTCTTATTTGTATTTGGGAAATAGGCTATTAAATGTTCTTCATCTTCTGAAAAATATACTAAAACTTGCCTAGTAGTGTCTATCACATACATGTAGCCCATTACAACCTCTTGATAATCTAACTTATTAAAGAGTGTAAAACAAAACGACATATTACTTCCGCAGCGTGTTTCTACCACAAAACTATTCCCTAAATCATAAAAATTTTGTAGTACATAATAAATCCTATCTTCTGAATAAGAGGTCTCGAAGAACTTATCGCATGAATTATTTTTTATAGCAAGAAAATAAAAAAAACTATCATCTCTACATCTTATTAGTTTGATATTTCCGCTTAGGTAAGTTGTATCTCCAACTGCCAAACATTTAAAGCTGTTCTCAATGTTTTTTTGGGAAGTTTTATTAGATTTCAAACCACTACAAGATAGTAGAACAATACAAAATATTATGAAATAGATATTTTTTTTCATCTTTAAATCTTATATCCTTTTAAAATTTCCCCTATCGGTTGGTGTCCCCACCAACCGAAACTCCTCACTCTTCCTCATTCATCTCAAAATCTTCCAGAAACTTCGTCGTGAAATTTCCTTTGCGGAAATTCTCGTTGTCCATCAGCTGCAGGTGGAATGGAATGGTGGTTTTAATGCCGTCTATTTTCAATTCCCGCAACGCGCGTTTCATTCTGTCAATTGCTTCTATACGCGTGTTGCCTTTCACAATCAGTTTCGCAATCATGGAGTCGTAAAATGGCGGTATGACATAGCCGTTGTACACGTGTGAGTCGATGCGCACGCCGTAGCCACCGCTCGGCTGGTAGTTCAGGATTTTTCCCGGACTTGGCTTGAAATTGTCAAACGGATTTTCCGCGTTGATGCGGCACTCTATCGCGCAGCCTTGCGGCAGGTATTCCTTCTGTTCCAACTTTTTGCCCGCCGCGAGTTCTATTTGTAAACGTATCAGATCCACCCCAATCACTTCTTCCGTCACCGGATGTTCCACCTGAATACGCGTGTTCATTTCCATGAAGTAGAAAGCTTTGTGCTTGTCTACCAGAAATTCTATCGTGCCCACGCCTTCATATTGGATCGCCTTTACCGCTTTCACTGCCGCGTCGCCGAGTTTCTTGCGGAGCGCTTCGTCCACAAACGGACTCGGACTTTCTTCCACTAATTTCTGATGTCTTCTTTGTATCGAACAATCACGTTCTGAAAAGTGGGCCGCGTTGCCGTACTGGTCGCCGGCCACCTGCACTTCGATGTGGCGCGGTTCTTCGATGTATTTTTCGAGATACATGCCGCTGTTGCCGAAGGCCGCGCCCGCTTCTGCCTGCGCATTCTCCAGATTGGATTGAAATTCTTCTTCGCTCCACACGATGCGCATGCCCTTGCCGCCGCCGCCGGCGGTAGCCTTCAGGATAACGGGATAACCGATTTCCCGGGCCAGTTTCTTGCCGACAGCCGGGTCGGTGATGAGTCCCTCAGAGCCCGGAATGACGGGCACTTTGGCTTTTATCATGGTGTCTTTCGCCGTAATCTTGTCGCCCATCAGGGAAATCTGCAACGGTGTTGGTCCTATGAATTTGATGCCTTTCTCTGAGCATTTTTTTGCAAAGGTTTCATTTTCCGCCAGAAAGCCATAGCCAGGATGAATGGCATCGGCCTTGGTGATTTCCGCTGCCATGAGGATGCTGTCCATCTTGAGGTAAGAGTCTTTGCTGGCCGGCGGACCGATGCAGAAGGATTCATCTGCGGCCTTGACGTGCAGGCTTTCCCGGTCGGCAGTAGAAAAAACGGCTACCGTGCGGATGCCCATTTCCCGGCAGGTGCGTATGATGCGCAAAGCGATTTCGCCGCGATTGGCTATGAGTATTTTCTGGAACATGGTTACGCTTCCTGCCACGATGTTCGTGGCAGGATAATTTTTGAGTTAAACGATATTTTGTTATGCAAAATAAAAAATTAACACCATATTTTATGGAAAATCACCCGAATATGCATCTTATAGGTAAAAAGATTGCATGCGGTTTGAAAAAGGACAACTGTATCACGTTTACAACAGAGGAAACAATAAACAGCCAATATTCTTTAGAGATGAGAATTACCTTTATTTCTTGAGAAAGATAAGAAAGTTAGTTTTGCCAAACTGTGAGTTGTTAGCTTATTGCCTGATGCCTAATCATTTTCATTTTTTGATGTATGCAGATGAGAGAACGGTGGCTGTTGATGATAAGGGTAGAAATGTCTTTAGTGAAGCCATCCGTAAGCTATTAAGTCAATACACGAAAGCTGTAAATATTCAGGAAAACAGAACTTCTTCCTTGTTCCAGCAGAATACAAACGCTAAGTTGGTGGGTGGTTTATCGTGGCACGAGCATCGTGCCACGAAGACGGTTTCATGCCACGATGCTCGTGGCATGATTGTTCAGGACGACGCGATAAACTGCTTCGTATATATCCACAAAAACCCAATGGAAATGACAAACAATAATTTATCAAAATGGATATTTAGTTCTTATTTAGACTATGCCGGACTCCGAAATGGGACATTGTGCAATAAAGAACTTGCATACTCACTGTTGGGCTTTCACGCGGATGAATTTCTAAAAATGGTTGAATAATTTTTGTTGGGAAAATCATGCCACGAGCATCGTGGCATGAGATTAAGCCGGTTCCACCAGAAACAGCGGCTGATCGTATTCTACGGCCTGTGCATTGTCCACCATGACTTTCACTACTTTGCCGGATACTTCGCTCTGGATTTCGTTGAACAGTTTCATGGCTTCAATGATGCAGAGTACATCGCCTTTTTTCACTTTGTCGCCTACTTTTACAAAAGGCTCTTTGCCTTCGCCCGCGGCGCGGTAAAAGGTGCCTATCATCGGTGCTTTGATAGTATGGAAATTACCCGCAGGTGCGGCTGCCTCCTCATTTTTTGCCGGTGCAGCTGTTGGCGCGGCAGCCGGTGCCGGTGCAGCAGCTGGCGCAACTCCTGCGGCTATTGCAGGTGCTGCCGGCAGAAAGTCGCGGTGACGCAGTGTGATCTTGAAATCACCTTCCTGTACTTTTATTTCTCCCAGATTGTTGTCATTCAGCAGTTGAATGAGCTTCTTTATTTGAGCGATGTCCATGTTTCAAATATAGGGAATAATTTGAAAATCAGGAATGAGCCGATGCAATAATCTTGGAAGGCAAGGTATATAAAATAAAAAACTCCGCAATCGCGGAGTTTTCTACTATTGAGGAGCGTTGGATTACGCTTTTACTCTTTCCATGTATTCGCGGGTTTCGGTGTTCACCTTAATTTTGTCGCCCACGTTTACGAAAAGGGGAATCATTACTTTTGCACCGGTAGATACTGTACATGGACGCAGTGTGTTGGTAGCAGTATCACCTTTGATGCCCGGTTCCGCGTAGGTAACTTCCACCACAACAGAGGAAGGAAGCTCGCAGGTCAGTGGCATCTCATCTTCTGCACGAACGGAGATTTTCACGTTCATGCCTTCTTCCAGAAATTCCGGCGCGTTGATGATGCTGCCCGGCACGGTGATTTGCTCGTAAGTTTCATTGTTCATGAAAGTATACGCGTCATCTTCCGGATACAGATATTGGTATTCACGGTATTCTACGCGCACTTCGTCAAGCTTGGCACCTGCCGGAAATGTATTTTCCAATACGCGGCCCGTAGTGATACTTTTTAATTTTGTGCGCACGAATGCGGCACCTTTACCCGGTTTTACGTGCAGGAACTCCACGATCTTGTAGATGTCGGAGTTGAAGTTGATGCACATACCATTTCTGATATCTGAAGTAGAAGCCATTATAGATAGATTTTAAGAAGTGAGATTTTGAGGTGATAGGCTCACGGTCAAATTCCCAGTTCTGTTAGCCTGAGATTATTTTACGTATCCTTCGATTAATACTTTTCCGTTGTAGTACAAATCGTTGCCGGAAACATAAGCTCTGTGAGACAGGTGGCTTTCACCGGTTACTTTGCAGGTAGCCACGTTAGCTGCCGTCATTTTGTAGTGTGTACGTCTTTTGTCTCTTCTTTGTGTAGATGTTCTACGCTTAGGATGTGCCATGGTATTTTAATTTAATTTGTCTTTTAATTTATTTAATGCCGCCCATCTCGGGTCGCTGCTTTCCTCATTGTTTGTATCGCCTTCGAGTCTTTGAAGAATATCCTGATCGCAGTAGTCCGTTTTGCCGGGATTGTCACAGATGACATGCACCGGAATGGACAGGTGGGCGAATTCATACAAATGCTGGGAAAGGTTGATTTCGTTGTCATCTTTCGCCAGATAGATGATTTCTTCCACATCGTCTGCTTCGCTGTCGGTATCGGCAGGCGTGTTTTTTACAAACAGCGTGAACGATTGATGAATGGCAATCGGAATGGAAGCGGTGCATTTATCGCAATCGCTCCAGACGGTACCATCCAGGTCAATTTCCAGCACCGCAGGCTCCTGTGTTTTGTCGAGCGCAACGTGTACCTGTACCTGACATTTGCGGATAAGGGTATTCTCAAAATTGGCAAAGAACGATTCGTCTAACACAAAGTCAAACTCGTGTGTTTCCCTTCTTAATCCGGCAAATGGAATTTTATATTCTTTGAATACATCAGACATACCAAATGCTTATTCAGTTTAAAAAGGACTGCAAAAGTACGAATAAATTTGAAATTCAGGAAATTTGAAATGGAGAAAATATTTTTGATAAATACTTTATTTTCAATCGCTTAGCATATATAGCCTGTTTTTGACTGTTATCTTACTATTAAGCGACATCGCCGTAAATGAAAATATTAAATGGTCAGCGTCTAATAAATTGCTGATAGTCAGCCGATAAATGGAACATAGTTTTACAGTGCCAGCTGATAGACCGCCGGCAGATTTCTGCCTTCGCCGTCGTAGTCGAGACCATAGCCTACCACAAATAATTCGGGGATGACGAATCCGGTGATGTCGATTTTTACCTCTTTCTGCAGGTTTTCAGGTTTGAACAAGAAAGAAACGAGCGTCACGGAAGCCGGTTCGAGCGATTGTATGTATTTCGTGAAAAAGTCCATCGTCAGTCCGGAATCCACAATATCTTCCAGGATAATGATATCCCTACCTCTGACGATTTCTTCTTTCAGCGGCTGGGTGATGTTGATTTTTCCGGTGGATTGCATGCCCGCGTAGGATGTCAGGCGCACAAACTCAATCTCACACGGATGATTGAATTTTTTCAGGATGTCGGAGGCAAACATGAATGCGCCGCGAAGTACCACAATAAACACAGGATGTTTGTCGCTGAATTTTCCCGATAATTCCTGCACGATGGCATCCACCCGTGCCTGAATTTCATCCTGAGACAGGTATTCCCTGAAGTGGCGGTCTTTGATTTGTATGGTAGACATTAAGGCTGAATTTTTAAAACTTGCCCTAATTTAACAGTTTGTTCTGACATCTCATTCCATTCCTGCAATTGTGCCAGAGAAATCTGATAGCGTTTTGCAATATTATATAACGTGTCGCCTTTCACGACGGTGTGATATCCGTTGCTGCTTTTCGGGAGATTTGCATAATCAATCTGTGCGGGGTAGACGGTCGGCGTCACGGCATTTTCGGTAGTTGCCGTTTTTTGCGGAGTGGAAACAGGGGCGATGTCCACCGGCTTCGGTTGGCTTATGGTGGTCTGCGCAGGTGTCACCGGCGATTTCTCCAGCAGTTTGGTGTCTTTTTCCCAATCCAGCAACTTGTTGCTGTCAATGGTGCTTTTATAGTTTTCTTTGATGGGCGGATATACCGTATCGTTGGCGCGGACAATGGCAATGGGCGCGGCAGCCGGTATGTTTCCTGTCTGCACTTTTGGCTTGTCAGTCACCTTTCCGTTCAGCGACAGTATTTCTCCGGCCAGCGGTTCTTCGCCCGGTGCCAGCAGGTTGAACTGCTGCAGTTGCAGCAGGCGAATTCCTTTTTGCTGTGCAATCCGCCACATATTATCTCCTGTTTGTACGGTGCAGTTCGCTTCTTTATTTTTTTTGCGTTTCGCTTGCAGGAAAATCGGCGTGCCTGCTGCAATCGGCTGTTCCGACTTCAGGTCGTTGTATTGCAGTAATTTCTCTTTGGTAACGGCAAAACGGTGGCTGATGGCCGCGAGCGATTGATCCGCTGTTGAATAGATGGCTTTTTTACCGTTTATTTTTATGGGTTTGTCCGTGAGGGTTGGGACAGATGTTACCGTCTTTTCAATCAGTATAATCTTTTTTTTTTCGTCCTCCACCTGTGGCACCTGCGATTGCTGGGTGCTGTCAATCAGGGTCTGCTCGATTTCCTCCACAATATTTTCCGCCGGAACTTCGGGTATGATATACGCAGGCAGTTCGCCGCGGTCGAAGGCCGCCAGTTGATAGTCTTCAATGGTTTTGATGATAATCTCGGCGTATTTCGGATTGGTGGCGTATCCCGCTTTTTTCAGGCCATGCGCCCATGCTTTGTAATCGTGTTTGTCGAGTTTGAAGAGACCGGCATAGTAAGGGCGATACAACAGGAAATCGGTATGATCTTTATAGGAATCTTCCACGGTTTCATACACGCGGAAACACTCGTTTGGTGCATCGTCGGTATATTTAAAGGTTTTGCCTGTCCAGTTGGATTTGCACTTGATACCAAAGTGATTATTGGTGTTTTTGGCAAGATAGCTGGTGCCGAAACTGCTTTCGTGGATGCCCTGCGCCAGTGTGATGCTGGCCGGAATGTTGGAGCGCTCCATTTCGCGGATGGCAATATCTTTATACTGCTTGATGTAGGCAATAATCTGGGTGGAATCTTTCCTGCTTTGCGCCTGGGCGCTCCAGCTCATGAATAAAAGGATAAAAGGAAAAAGGTATTTGCTGGCAGTCGGTTTCATAATAGTGATAAATTAAAAGTGTATGTTTATTTCTTGCGCATCATCATAATGCCGTCCCGGATAGATACAATGACATTTTCCACGCGGCTGTCCTGTTGTATTTTATCGTTGAAATCGGCTAAATGTTGTGTGTCTTTGTCTTTTTTTTCGTTAATAATCTTCCCACTCCATAACACATTATCTGCCAGAATAATTCCGCCGCTGCGCACTTTGTCGATAACAAGGTCGTAATACAGGCTGTAATTCTGTTTGTCGGCATCGATAAAAACGAGGTCGAAGGTCTCGTCTAGTGTGGGAATGATATCTTTTGCCTGACCAATGAGCGGAAAAATCTTTTCCTGCAATCCGGCCGCCAGCAGATGCTCTTTCACCATTGGTTCCAGTTCTTCGTTGATATCTATGGTATATAGTTTTCCATCGTTCTGCAAGCCTGCCGCCAGACAAATAGCGGCATATCCTGTGAAGGTGCCGATTTCCAGTACGCGGCGCGGTCGCAGCATGTGAGATAATATCTGCAGAAACTGTCCCTGCACTTTGCCGCTCAGCATCTGCGGCATCAGCACATCCGTATGGGTTTTGCGGTTCAGTGCTGCCAGCACAGGCTGTTCGTCCGTGGTGTGTTGTTCTATATATTGTTCTATGTCAGGAGCCACTAAGTGCATGTGCGTTCAGATTTGTCGAGGGTAAAGGAGTTGCAGGATTTATTCCATTTCTATCAGCAGCTGATTTTTTTCAACCGCGTCTTTTTTGTGGACAGGAATATTTTTTACCACGCCGCTGCCGCTCGCTTTGATGATGTTTTCCATTTTCATGGCTTCCAGAATCAGCAGGTTGTCGCCTTTCTGAACGGATTGTCCCGGTTCCACCAGGATGTCGAGCACGAGACCTGGCATCGGCGCCTTGACATTGTCCATTTTTTCGTCTGCACCTGCCGACATGCCCATCTGGTCCAGCAGGATATCGAGTTCCGTCTGCAGATTCAGGTCGTAAATATTGTTGTTCACCTTGATGGAAAAACGCTTCAGCGCGTAGTCTGCATGAATCACTTCCAGATTGTAGGATTTGTGATGTTGCAGGATATGAAATTTGTGGTCAAGTATTTTTACCAAATCGATGTCGGTAGGCTGCCCGTCAATTTTAATCTGCTGCTCGTCCAGTTCGATTTCGTGCGATTTATCTTCCTGATAAAAAACTTTATATTTCATTATTGGTTTATTATGACACGATATTAAGGAATTAGGCATTATTGCTTACCTTTACTTTTTCAAACGATGTTAATAAGTACTTATGCGCAGGACAGGCACATTTCTAATTATTCTTTTGGTATTCAGTTCATTACAGGCGAATAACCCCCGAAAAAAAGGCAAAAAATTTAACCCGAAACAACTTGAGGAGGTGGTGATAACCCCTAAAAATCCGTTTACAAGCTATCGTGCGACCTATCCGGCTTATTTTGATCTGGTGCATACCAGCTTAAAAGTGAAACCCGTATTTGCAGAAAAAAAATTGTACGGAACTGCGGAACTGACCCTGACGCCACATTTTTATGAACAAAATCAACTCATCCTCGATGCCAAATGGATGCGTATCCGGTCGGTGGAATTGCTGCAGCCGGGAGAAACCCGCACGTTGTCTTACAGCTATGATACGTTGCAACTGAAAATAGATTTGGGCAAATACTTCAGGCAGTATGATACATTGAAAGTGCGCATACAATATGTGGCAGAGCCATATACACAAGACAGCAATCAGGTGGCAGACGGACGCGGGATGTATTTTATAGATGTGGAAGATAAAAATCCGTATAAACCGATGCACCTGTGGACACAGGGTGAGGAAGAATCTTCTTCCTGCTGGTTCCCAACGATAGAGGCGACTTATCAGAAAACGTCGCAGGAATTATGGGTGACGCTGGATACCGCCTTTATTTCTTTGTCCAATGGGTTGCTTATTTCAACGGTAAATAACGGAGATGGCACCAAAACAGATTATTGGAAACAGGATTTGCCACATTCTCCGTATCTGTTTTTCCTGGGTATCGGCGATTACTTCAAACACAGTGATAGCTGGAGAGGTAAAGAAGTATCGGCCTACACATTCCCGAAATATAAAGACGTACTGCCGGAGATTTTCAAAAACCTGCCGGAAATGATGGAGTTTTTTTCCAAACAACTGGGCGTGGATTATCCATGGGATAAATTGTCCAATATCATCGCATATGACTATACCGCCGGCGCGATGGAAAATACATCGGCTATTATCTACTACGACCGCATGCTGTGCGACCACAGACATCTGCTGGATGGTAGTTTCGACTGGATTATCGCGCATGAATTATATCACCATTGGTTCGGCGATCTGACGACGGCAGAATCCTGGGCAAATCTGACGCTGAATGAATCATTCGCGGATTATTCCGAATATCTGTGGGCGGAATATAAATATGGCAAAGAGGAAGCGGATGCCTATGCGCAGTCATCCCTGAAAAAATACCTGCATGCTTCCGCTTACAAAAAAGAACCGATTGTTAATTATTATTACGAAGATTCCCGCGAAAACTTTGACGAACTCCGCTATGAAAAAGGCGGCCGCGTATTGCATTTGCTGAGAAATTATATCGGCGACGCGGCATTCTTTGAAGCGACGAAACGCTACCTTCAGAAAAACGCGTACAAAAGCGCCGAACTGGCCGATTGGAGAATGGCAGTGGAGGAAGTAACCGGCCAGGATATGAACTGGTTCTTCAATCAGTGGTGGCTGGATAAAGGTCATCCTATACTCGATGTCGCCCATCTCTACGACGAAAAAAATAAAACCATACAACTTACCGTAAAACAAATCCAGACAAGTGCGGAAGCACCTGTTTTCCGTATTCCTACCAAAGTGGATGTGTATTTTCCGGGTGGCAAAAAAGAAACGCATTCCATCGATATCATCGACAGAAATATGACGTTCTATCTGCCGGCAGGGCAAGCGCCGTTGTTGGTGAATTTTGATGCGGACAAAGTGTTGCTGTGCGAGAAAAAAGAAGCATTGTCAGAAGAACAACTGATATACAAACTGCAGAATGCGCCCTTATTCCTGGACAAACTGGAAGCCATCAAGGCCTTGTCACCGAAGCAAAAAGGAAATCAGGAGGTGCAGTCGCAGTTTATCAAGATGCTGCAACACAGCAATTACTATCTGCGTTCCGCAGTAGCCGACGAAATGGATGTGCTGCATTACAATGATAAAACACAATTGTCCATCGCGTTGCAACAGGTGGTCAACACAGATAATAGTTCTCAGGTGCGAGAAAAAGCCCTGAATAAACTGGTGAAGCTGGAGAAAGGAAAAAGTGTGGCAGTACTGGAAAATGTACTGACAAAAGACTCTTCTTATCTCGTGCTCGCGGCGGCACTGACACATCTGCAGACTTATCAGAAACAGAAAGCGTACGCGTACGCGCTGCAGTTTTCTTCCACAGAAAATGCCACGCTGATGCCGGCAGTAGCGAAGGTGCTGAAGGATTCTTCAGATGCTGAGC
>JADLAH010000216.1 GCA_020848315.1 Chitinophagales bacterium
CGGATGATGGCAGCCGTATCTCCGGCGCTTCCACCACGATTATTCACGGCAAGGATTTGTACCTCGCGCAGGTATTCGGCGAATACGTGCTGAAGGTAAAGAATTTTCAGGGGTATTGAGGGCTTATCCTCACTACTAGTCCCGTAAACGGGAAGTTACGCTCCGCTAAACATGCAAGAGTCGAGGCCTATTTTTTGTTAGCGGTAGTATTTTATATCTTTTAAATTTTTAAGTTGTTCAAGATTTGAGTTGTCAGTTTCTTCCATTACTTTACCAGTTGAATCAAATTTGGTCCATTTGCCAACTTCCTTGTTGTTATATCGAAAACCTCTTTCTTTAATGTTCCCATCACAATATTTAAACTCTGCGAGTCCAAGGTGATTACCTTTATATTTTATTCCTTCAAATCTTCTATCAGATACAGAACATAGTTCTCTTACTAATTCAAAGTTTTGATCAGAACTATAAAATATACAAACTGCAGTGTCATAAAAAGTTACTTTGGAGTTGATATCAAAAGTCGGAACTAAATGATAAAATTTAAGTTTTTTGTCTTCTTTGAAAAGGGTTAAGTTATTACTTGATGTATCAAAAATGGTTTTGTCTGGTTCAATATTTGAATCTTCAATAATTTTCCTTTTTACTTCTGTTGACCAGTTTTCAGCATATTTATAAATGGAATCCTGACAAGATTGCAGCATTAACAATGTGATAATTAAAAATATTGTATCTGTATTTTTTATCATAATTTTTAATTATTTTTTTATCTCCAAACCTTAATTTCGCACATACTATGTTGTATCTCCGCACCTTCAGTTCGCTTTATTCAAATATACCCATTTTTTATAAATAATCAATAGTCGCGATATTTTGTTGTATACTTGTAAGTGTAAATACTTCCCGTTCGCGCTGGTATCGGGTACCACATGCTGAAAGTAAAAAAATCAGGCTGTGCAATACTAAAGCGGCAGACCGGACGTTATATCTCAAAACACAAAAACATGAAAACGAAATGTTTAGCGATAGGACTACTGCTGTTGGCGCTACAGGCGCAGGCACAATGGAAAATTCCGGAAACACCGTTTACCACCTACGCCTTTGATGCGAAAGAATGCAAGGTGATACAGCATCAGAATTCCCGTATTTTCATTCCTTCCTACGCGTTTTATCTCGACGGGAAACCGTATGAAGGCGAAGTGCAGTTGCAGTACCGCCAGTTCCTCGATCAGCTGGATATTTTGCTCAATCATATTCCGATGGCCTATCACGAAAACGACCGTCAGCACACGCTGGAAAGCGGCGGTATGTTTGAACTGATGGCATACGGCAAAGGTAAACTACTCTCTTTCGCACCGGACAAAAAAATCAATGTGCAGCTCGAGAAGAAGTTCGCCATCAACGGCGGTGAAACCTTTATTCTGGACAGAAATAAAGGCAGCTGGTACAAGGATACGCCTTTTGGCAATCAGCCTGCCGCCAATCAGCAACTGCCCGATAGCAAAGCCGCGCTCTGGGGCGATAATTTCTGGGTGAATGCAGACCAATGGTGGTCGGAGCCGATGTGGGTAGTCGATCCGGTGACCGGCGTGCAGACCATGCAAGTGGTTGCCGGCAGTTCGGATATGGAATTGCGCAATCAGGCTTTTTCCACTTTGCAGGTGGATCAGATGGCGATGTATAATGTCGATAAAATCCTGGAGGAAGAGCGCATTCCGCTGATGGTGGAATTTCCGCTGAAAGGAAAAAACCAGCTGCTGCAATCGGAAGTATATGTGGTCTATAAAAACAGAAACGCGATGTTGTCCTATCAGCCTTCTTCTTTTCAAAATGGATTTGAATTGTTGCCCGATGAACCCTTCACCATCTTTTCGGTATCCAAAGATGGCAAAGTGGCGGTGGCCGACGCGGACGTGCTGGCCGGCCTGAATGTCAGAAACAACAAAGGAAAAAAAGTCAGCATTCCGATGCAAGTAGTCGATAAGCCGGTTACTTCCAAAGAAGAACTGGCGCTGCTGACCGGACTGTAAACTATCTACCACACTACTACCATATGAGAAAAAATCTATCGCTGTTATTGCTGCTGACCTTGCTGTGCACGTATGCGCGCTCGGAAAATTTTATGGCTACGGATACATTCACCTATACCATCAATCTCGATTTTGACAAGAACGCGCATCTGCGGAAAGTACCCGCGGAATTGCTGAAAGGCTATTGTCAGGGCAGATGGAACGGCTATTATCCGAAATATGAAATGAACCAATGTCTGTTCGATGATTTCCTTGAACGTTTCGGGAAATATCAACTCACCGTGGATGCGGATCAGATCTGCTGGCCGGATTATTGCAAACAATCGTATTTCTCCGATTTTTTTCAGCAATTTTCCCATCAGCTGAAGTTTCGCGAAGTGGTCTATTTTGATGCGTCCCATTCCGTGGTGAAGCGAGAAGTGTTGTGGCTGCAGGTGTGCTATTCCGTGTCGGGCGCGGACAACTGGCAGCATTACAGCGGACCGATATTCTGGATGCGCGAAATTAATGAAGCGGCATTTCCGATTTTTGTGCCCAATATGCAGGCTAAATCATGGACGCTGCAGATGGAATTCAACAAGCCGCGTTTCCGCACGAATGAACCGCGACAGGAAAATTCCCAGCAGCAGCTGAAGAAATACGATAAGGCTGAGGAACACTGATTTTACAGGCTTTCCAGGATGTTTTTGAGGACGGCCTGTGCCGCAAATTCGCGGTTGGCAGCTTCCTTTATCACGAGTGAATAATCCGAATCCAGCACATCGTCTGCAATCTCCAGATTGCGGCGTGTGGGCAGGCAATGCATGAAATAAGCCTTGTCGGTCAGCTGCATTTTCTGATCGGTAATCATCCAGTCGTCGTGCTGTCCGAGCAGTTGCCCGTACTGACGGTAAGCGCTCCAGTTTTTAGCATACACGAAATCCGCGCCTTCCAGCGCCTTATCCTGATTGTATTCGATGGTGGCCTTGCCGCTGAATTGTTCCGCCAATTCGTAGCCTTCCGGGTGGGTGATGGTCAGCTCCACGTCCGCGGCATTCATCCACTCCGCAAAGGAATTGGATACGCATTGCGGCAGCGCGCGGATATGCGGCGCCCACGTCAGCACCACTTTGGGGCGCGCCTTGCGTGTATGTTCGCGGATGGTCACTAAGTCCGTTAAAGATTGCAGCGGATGTACGGTAGCGCTTTCCATATTGACGATAGGCGCTTTCACATTTTCCAGGAATTTGTGCAGCACGTATTCGCTGTAATCGCGGTCTCTGTCGGTCAGGGTAGGAAAGGCGCGGATGCCGATGATATCGGCATATTCCGAGATAACGGCAGCTCCTTCTTTGATGTGTTCGGCGGTATTTCCGTTCATCACGGCGCCGTCTTCGTATTCCATATTCCAGCTGTCCTGTCCGAGGTTGAGCACAATCGTTTTCATACCCAGGTTGTGGGCCGCCTTTTGCGTGGAAATTCTTGTCCGCAGCGATGCATTGAGGAACAGCAACACCATCGTCTTGTTCTTGCCCAGCTGCTCGTGTGCAAACCGGTCCTGTTTCAGCGCGATGGCCTGTTGCGCCAGTGCTTCCACATCCGGCACATCGTGTACGTTGAG
>JADLAH010000217.1 GCA_020848315.1 Chitinophagales bacterium
AGTTCCATTGCTTTCACGGCGCGTGCGCAGGCCTGATGCTCCGCCTCTTTCTTATTCTTACCGGTTCCGGTAGCCCTTTCCTCTCCGTCAATTTTCAGGGATACAAAAAAAACACCGGCTTCATGTTGCGACATATTATGGTCAAAGGCAATGGACTTCTTACGGGCCTGCACCCATTCTATCAGGAAACTTTTGGGATCATAGCTATGCTTATTGAAGGTAGAAGGATCAAAGTCTTTGAGCAGCAATTGCAACACCATATCACCCGTTTTCTGCATACCATAATCCAGGAAATAAGCGCCGATAAGTGCCTCAAAAGCATTTCCAATAATATCCGGTGCGTCTTCGAGTTGCTTATCCGTGAGCTTGTGCCGCAGAAACTCTGGGATGCCAATTTCCATTCCTTTTTTATTCAGATTTTTCCTGTTCACGATGGATGCCCTCGCCTTCGTCAGCGTGCCTTCATCCTTGCCGGGCAACTGATAATACAGCATTTCGGCTACGGCGAAGTTGATAACCGCATCACCTAAGAATTCCAGCCGCTCATTGCGTTCTTCCAGTTTTTTGGTGAAAGAAGAATGTGTCAATGCCTGTATATAATTCTGTTCTTCTGCACGCGGATACAATCCGAGATTTTCATAAATGCGAACGAACTCATAGGAAGGAGTTGCTTGTTTTTTAAAAGGGAATAAGTTGCGCAGAAAGGATAACATTCTTAAAATTACGGCATTTTCCGGAAAATAAAAAACTCAGATTTTTTTGAAAACGATGGACGCGTTATGTCCGCCGAATCCGAAATTATTGGACTGCACCACCTCTATATTTCTTTCCTGCGCCCGATTAAACGTAAAGTTGAGCCTATTATCTATCAGCGGATCATCGTCAAAATGGTTGATAGTAGGCGGCACACACTGATGCTGAATAGCCTGTACGGAAAAAATGGCTTCCACAATGCCCGCCGCGCCGAGCAAATGTCCGGTCATAGATTTGGTGGAACTGATATTCAGTTGGCACGCATGGTCATCAAACACCTGCTGTATCGCTTTGACCTCCGCAATATCGCCCAATGGCGTAGAGGTACCGTGTACATTGATATAATCCACATCTTCCGGCTGCACGCCGGCATCTTCCAGCGCCAGCTGCATCACTTCCGTCACCGTCTCGCCGTCGGGATGCGGTGCAGTGATATGATAAGCATCCGCATTCATCGCGCCACCGGCCAGTTCCGCGTAAATATTCGCGCTGCGTCGTTGCGCATGTTCCATACTTTCGAGCACCATACAGCCCGCGCCTTCGCCCATCACAAAGCCATCGCGTCCGGCATCAAAAGGACGGGAAGCCGTCGCGGGATCTCCATTCCGCTCCGACAAAGCCTTCATCGCGCCGAAGGCGCCAATACCTACTTCCGTGATGGCAGCCTCAGCACCGCCGACAATCACAACATCCGCCTTGCCCCAGCGTATATAATTCATAGCATCAATGAGGGCATTGGTAGAACTGGCGCAAGCCGCTACCACGGAAAAGTTGATGCCTTTAAAACCATATTTAATGGAAATAGCACCGCCGACCAAATCGAGCAGTACACGCGGCACGAGAAATGGGCTGAAAAATCTGGGATTTCTGCCATTTTCGGCATATTGAAATAGTTCCTGCTGGAATGTTTGTATGCCTCCAAAACCGGAAGTAAACAAAACCCCGACACGTTTTTTATTGAGCGATGCATCTGCGAGCAAACCTGCATCCCGGATGGCCTGATCTGCCGCGATGAATGCATACTGCCCGAATGCATCCAGTCGCTTTCGCTCCTTGAGATCGAAATAAGCGGCAGCATCATAACCTTTTATTTCACAGGCTATGCGGGTACGAAAAGCGGATGCATCAAATTGGGAAATCGGAACACAACCACTGACGCCTTGTCGCAACTGCTGCCAGGTATCGGTAATATTATGCCCTAAGGGTGTAATGGCGCCCATTCCTGTTACCACTACACGTTTTAGATTCATACAACTGATTTTAAGGAGATAGATTTATGTAAATCTACCAAATTCCTTCGTAAAATGAAAGGACGGTATTAAACGTTTGCTTCCAGATAAGCGATAGAGTCGCCTACTGTCTTTATTTTGTCAGCCTGCTCATCGGGAATAATCAAGTTGAACTCTTTTTCAAATTCCATAATCAGCTCAACAGTTTCCAGTGAATCTGCTTTCAAATCGTTTTCAAAACTTGCCTCCGGAGTTACTTCACTCTCATCAACGCCCAGTTTCTCTACGATTATCTTTTTTACACGTTCTGCAATAGTTGACATAGTCAGTGTTTTTATAAAAATGCTGTGCAAAAATAGGGTAATTTTCGATAAGATGCACCTCAAAAAGGGAAATTAATTAGACCTCCAACCCAATACTAATCAACATCTTACAAAAAATCTATGTTAAATGTTGAAAAAGCGCCCTGTTATTCGGCTATTCCTTGTTTAATTTGCATAGGTATTATGGCCAAGCGACAGATTATAGAAGCCAGTTTTGATTTTCAGCTATGGGGCATCAACTCCGCCATGGAAGATTATCGGCTGTGCCTGCAAATGAACCAATACCTTGACTGGAGCCTGAAGCGCATTGACGATATTGAATTCTATGCCAAAGAGATAAAAGGATTCAAGCACTTCAACGCCTACAAATACATCAACGAAAAGGATTTCTACACCATAGAAGTGATACAGAATAAAAACTCCG
>JADLAH010000218.1 GCA_020848315.1 Chitinophagales bacterium
CCGATTGCAATCGGATGCAATCCCGTCGCATTGCTGTTGATAGAATCATTGCCCTTGTGCCAGTAAGAGGCGGCATTGCCGAAAACCCTGAATTCAAAAAAATTACTGACGCCATATTTCAACTGGAATGATGGATGCTGCAATTCCTGTACGTTTCTGAAGTTGCGGTATTCCATGCCGAGTTCTACCTGAGCTTTCCCTTTCGGAACGAGCAATGCGCCTTCTGTAAAAGCCGGCCGCGTAGAAGCAAAATGAAAGATGGTATCCTGGGAGAAAAGCGTGCTATAAGATAGCAAAAGAACGAGTGGGAACAGTAATTTTTTCATCCGCTAAAAATACAAAACCGTGTATGGAAAACGACATTCTATTCAAAAATATTTTTTGTATGTTTGGATGGTATGAACAAATATCAGCAGGAACTCGAAAAGGCCGTTGTCAAAAAGGAACGGGTATTTGTCGCGGATACCGCGCGCGTGCTAGGAAAAGTGGAACTAGACGACGATGTGTCGGTGTGGTATGGTGCGGTTTTGCGTGCCGACTTCGATAAAATCTATATTGGAAAACGCACCAATGTGCAGGAAGGCGTCTTCATGCATGTCGATTTCGGCAAGCCCGTGGTGATCGGAGAGGATAATATTATCGGGCATGGCGCCATGGTACACGGAGCCATTATCGGAAACTATAACCTGATAGGAATGCGTGCGACGATACTGAATGGTGCCAGGATAGGCAATGGCTGTATCATAGGCGCGCATGCGCTCGTCACCGAAAATATGGTGGTGCCTGATGGCAGCATGGTGCTCGGTACACCTGGAAAAATAGTGGCTGTAAAATCGCTGGAAGAAGTGAAAAAATATGTTCAGTTCGGCGTGGATGAATATCTGCATGAAGCTGCCCGCTATCTCGCAGGAGAGCAGTAATAAAATCACGAAAAGTATAGCGTATGAAAGTGTTGGTTATCCGTTTTAGCTCGATAGGTGATATAGTGCTCACATCACCGGTAGTGCGCTGCCTGAAAACACAACTGCACGGAGCTGACATTCATTTTCTTACCAAACAGGTATTTCAGGAAATACCTGCGGCGAATCCGCATATCTCCAAAGTATATTCCATTCAACAGGATATCGCAGAAGTGATGCAGGAGTTGCAGCAGGAGCGATACGATATTGTTGTAGACCTGCACGACAATATCCGTTCCCGTCAGGTCTGTGCGCAGCTGAAGCAAAAGAAGAATAAAGTTTATCGCTACAACAAGCAACGTTTCCGGCGGTTTCTGCTGACGACCTTTCAGTGGGATGTATTGCATTCGCATGTGGTCGACCGTTATTTTTCAGCAGTCAAAGCATTGGGAATTATCAACGACGGAAAAGGACTGGATTATTTTATTCCGGAACAGGAAGATATTCCAATGGGAAAACTGCCTTTCACACATCTGGCAGGATACGCAGTAGTGGTAGTGGGCGCGCAACATTTCACCAAACAGATTCCGCTGGAAAAATTGCAGGAATTGTGCGGTAAGATGCCGATTCCGGTGATACTGATAGGCGGGAAAGAGGACGCTTACACCGGCACTCAAATAGAGGCGGTGGATAATTTTAAAATATACAACGCCTGCGGAAAATACAGTATACATCAATCCGCTTCCATCATCCGGAAAGCTAAATTTGTGGTGACGCCCGATACCGGTATGATGCACATCGCCGCGGCCTTCCATAAACGGATTATTTCCGTGTGGGGCAGCACGGAAAAACGACTCGGCTTTATACCCTATCAGAATGAAGCGAATACGGTAATCATTGAAAATGCACAGCTATCCTGCCGTCCGTGCCATAAGCATGGCCGAGACGCATGCCCTAAAGGACATTTTAAATGCATGATGGAGTTGGATATGCAGAAGGTTGTAGATGTGCTCTGATATCACCCTCTTCGGCGTTCCAGCAACAGCATCATCATCAATCCAAGTACGGTTCGTTCCTCTTCGCCTTTTTCAAATGGACTCAGTTGATGCAGACTGAACTTTCTGCCCCAAAAGGAAGGCTCCTTTTGCAGGCGCAACACTGCTGTGCCGTCCGGACGCGTCACCAGATAAGTCGGGTGAAACAGATAGCCGGAAAGGATGCCGAGTATCGGGATATCTGAAAAGAGAGCATCTGCGATTTTCACCCACGGATTTTCTTCCCGAACGAGTAAATCCTGCTGCTCATTCTGATCGTATATCTCATAGCGCGATTTCCAGATGGACGCCCATCCTTTGCGCGCAATTTTGCCTTTATACAGGCCATTTTGGTCGGTGATGGTGTATGCCGCGGAGAAATCCAGCCAGCGATCCGCTTTTATCTGGTAGAGTCGTTGCGATTGCGTGGTGTCATTGTAGATATTGACTTCTTCCGTCAACTTCAGCATTTTCTGTTTGCTGTAGCAAATGGTTTGTCCGTGGGCATCCTGCACGGTAAAATCGTTGGATAGCGTCGTGATCTTGAAATGAAATTGCAGCGGGTAGGCGAGTGATTGCATATTTTATTCGTTATGATAAGGGAAATGATGAATAATAGTATAAGCTCTGTATAATTGTTCCATAAAAATCAGGCGGATGAGTTGGTGTGAAAAGGTCATCCTGGACAGCGACAATTTGTCGTTGGCGCGTTCATACAGCCGCTCGTCAAAACCATAGGCGCCTCCAATCAGAAAGACCATTTTTTTGGTGGAATGGGTCGCTTTCTTTTCGATAAAATCCGCGAACTCAACGGAGTTGAAGGTTTTTCCTTTCTCATCGAGTAAGACTAGAAAATCATCGTTCTTCAGTTTGGCCAGAATTTTATCCGCCTCTGCAGATTTCTGTTGTGCCGGCTGGCTGATGCCCTTTGTTTCGGGGAATTCCACGATGTCGATGGCGGTGAATTTCCGGATTCGCCCCATAAATTCGGTATACCCTTTTTGGGTAAAATCCTGAAATGTTTTGCCTGTCCACCAGATCTCGATTTTCATGTGCTGAAAATAATAGGTTAAATAACTTGACAAGTGTACGAAAAAGTTCCAACTTACTTATCTAAATCTAAGAGCCATGACAAATGTACGTACTCTTAGAAGCATAATTCCGCTCCCTGTTTTATTTTTAACGATGGCCTGCCACGTGCAGGAGAAAAATACGTCGTCCGGTAATCCCATTTCTCATGCTGCATCTGCGCAACAAAAAAAAATAGCAGTGACAGATATGGACGACTATGAATATGCCATCTGGATAAACAGGGCGGATCTGAGTATTACTTCTATCCCTTCCGACAACCGGAGGCCCGTAGACCAATAAAGTGGGCGAATCGCGGATGTTCATCATCCAAACCCGCCAGGCCGGAGAAAGCGCGTTGTTACGAATGTCATAGAAGAATTTCTCTGAAAAAGGAAAGGCCATCCGCTTGCGGATGGCCTTTCTACATTATTCTGACAGACGCTATTACGCGATGTGTACGAAAGTACGGTCTTTGAAACCTTTTTTGAAAACTACTTTGCCATCTTTCAATGCGAAGATAGTGTGGTCTTTACCTAAGCCAACACCTTCTCCCGGATGGAATTTTGTACCTCTCTGACGGATGATGATATTGCCGGCAATAGCCTCTTGTCCTCCGTATAATTTAACACCCAGACGCTTGCTGTGTGACTCTCTACCGTTTTTGGAGCTACCTACCCCTTTCTTATGTGCCATTGTATTGTATTTTTCTGATTAAAAATAAACAGGATACCGAAATTACGCGATAGCGTCAATTTTTACTTTTGTATACGATTGTCTGAAACCGTTTTTCACTTTGTATCCTTTTCTTCTTTTCTTTTTGAAAACGATTACTTTATCTCCTTTGGTATGTTCTACGATAGTACCGGAAACAGCTGCACCGCTTACAGTAGGTGTTCCTACTTTTACGCCCGCATCTCCGGATATCATCAATACTTTATCAAAGTTTACTTTGTCTCCTGCGTTTCCGTCCAGTTTGTACACAAAAATTTCCTGATTTTGTGCTACTTTAAACTGATGACCGCCTATTTCTACAATTGCGTACATGATTTCGTTTTTTTTGGAGTTGCAAAGATAATTAAAAATTCCTGTATTCTAATAATTTAGTGTTGATTTTTTATTAAGTCAACATCTTATCCACAAAATTACCCGATACGGCTACTAAGTTAATGAATTTTAATGGTTTGTGTATTAATGCTGCATTTTTTTTGCTTCAATAGTGTGTTCCCAGACTCTTTTTCCTTCCTGATCGTATGCCTCCAGAATGCATTTCCGATCGTTTTCAGGTCCCTCTATCCGGATTTTTCCATAGTTATAATCAGGGTAGTAGGTGCCCGGCACACGGTAGGGACTTTGGAATTCCGGACTCTTTTTGCTGATTTTTACCGGATACATGGTCAGCGGAGAGGTGGTGAAGTCGTAGAGTGGATACATGTCGGCTTCCTCTACCTTCAGTAAGTCGGCATGGTGGCGGTCGCCGGTCAGAAAAATGATGCCGGAAATTTTATGTTCGCGGATAAAGGCAATCAGCGACTGGTATTCCTCTTTCGTCTGATAAAAACATTCCCGGTCGCTCAGCGGGTTCAAGGCTTGCATGCCCATCGCGATGAATTTGAAGGTGGCAGTTGAAGCCAGCAGTTCTTTTTTCAGCCATTCCAGTTGTGCGCTGCCGAGTACAGTCTGCATCTCTTCATTGTGGTAGCGGTCGTCGAGCAGAAAAAACTGTGCGTCCTGCTCCCGGAAAGTGGAATAGTTGGTCTGGCTGTCGCTCGCAGGGTTGGGCCAGAATTGTTGAAATACCTGAAGAGAGGTCTCCTTGTGTGGAAAATCCGATCCGCTGTTGTTGCTGCCATAGTCGTGGTCATCCCAGATCGCATAATGCCGTTTGGAGGAAAGGAAGTCGGCGAGTTTCTTATTCAGCCGGGTTTTGATATTCCTTTTCAGTTGGGTGCGCAGACTCCTTTGTTCATATATATAATACAGATTATCGCCCAGCCACAGCATGAAGTCGGCACTGTCCTGTTGCATATGCCTGAATATCTTCAGGCTGGTGAAGGGTTTCACTGCACCGTTGAAGCCTGTGCTGATAAAGGCACAAGAGCCCGCCAGAAAAGAGAAATCCTGAGGCGTAGCACCTGTATCAGCGGTATTTACCTGCAACAACCGTGTATATGATTTTCCATCGAAAGAGTAATCGATGGAATAAGCAGTACCGGGCCGGAGTCCTGAAAAGACATCCTGTACCGGCATATATTTTTTATAGCGAATGGCATCTGTATAATAATAGGTTTTGCTCCCGGCTATTATATTTTGGTTGTCAACGATGCGCAATAATACGGAGTCGGCATCTTTAAACATGCACCAAAACCCTACTTCACCTGTGGTGATATGTCCGGCAAATGGTTGAGAAACCGGTTGCTGAGCGGAAACGACGCTATATATAAGTTGACAGATGAGCAGGCAGTGTATTCGGATATTCATCTTATTTCATTAAGGCTCTGACCCGTTCCAGCAGCGGCGGATGTGAATAGTGAAAGAATACATACCATCTGTCGGGTTGCAGGTTGGAGAGGTTGTTGGCGGATAATTTCTTTAATGAAGAAATCAGGTGTTCGCCGGTGCCGGTACTTTCTTTGGCAAACCGGTCTGCTTCAAATTCATTTTTTCGGGAAAAAATATTCATCATTAGTCCCGTGACAATGGAAATGGGACTGTACAGCAAACTGAAAGCCACCAGTCCGATAGGAAACACCGCTGTTTCGCTGTTCAGTCCGAGCGCCTGCGTCAGCATCGGTTCTTTGATGAAAACGGAAAGAATATAGAGTAGCAATCCCGTTTGCAATACAGAAATTACCATTCCTTGGTGGATGTGTTTTTTCTTGTAATGTCCCACTTCATGTGCCAGTATGCTGATAAGCTCTTCCTCCGTGTGGTCTTTCAGCAGGGTGTCATACAACACAATTGTTTTCTTGCTGCCGAGTCCGCTGAAGTAGGCGTTGGCCTTAGTGCTGCGTTTGGACCCGTCAATGATGAAAATATTATGGAGCGGAAAAGATACTTTTCGGGCGTATTCCTCAATTTTTTCGCGCAGACTGCCTGCCTCCAGCGGTTGCAATTGATTGAACAGCGGTACAATCAGACTGGTGTAGAAGGTGGCGAAGAAAAGGGTGAATGCGGTAAATAAACCCCACGCGTAGAGCCAGAACAAAGCGCCGGTCTGCTGATAAAACCAGGCGAATGCGGCCAGTAGTGTGCCGCCAATCACGGCACCAATCAGATAACCTTTCAGTTTGTCGGAAAGGTAAGTTTTCCAAGTCATTTTGTTGAAGCCGAATTTTTCCTCAATGACAAAAATATTATACCACTCGAACGGCAGTCCGATGATGTCGGAAAGGACCGCGAAGGCGCCGAAGAATAACAGCGCTTGTGCCACCGGATGCGCGGTGACGCCGTCCACCCACAGATACATCCATGCAAAACCTTTCAGATACAGAAAAGCCAGCATCAGGATAGTGCTGAAGGTGCTGCTGATACGACTTAATCGCGCCTTCGCCTGATGGTAGCTGCGCGCTTTCCGGTAGCGCTGTTCGTCGTACAATCCTGTCAGTTCGGGTGGCGTAGGCAAATCCCAGGAGCGTGCATTAAGGTAGTCCAGCACACTTTCAAAGACATAATCCAGCATGATAAATGCCATCATCAGCCAGGTCAGCATCGGGGTTCCTTCGGTAAGCATAGCGTAAATGTAAGGAGACCTTTGCCAATAGACAAATGCCCTTTATTTTTTATTTGTTATCTCATATCGCCGAATATTTTGTATCTTCATTCTTATATTCAGTACTAAACTTTATCAGCCGTCATGTTGTATCACAACGATAAATCCGTTTTGTTTTTTAACGGAGAATACAAGAAAGTAAAAGATTTCAGAATCAGTCCGTTTAACCAGACGCTGCACTACGGATACGGTGTCTTTGAAGGACTGAGAGCCTATAATACACAGCAGGGACCCCATATTTTCAAGGTGAGACGCCATTTTGAGCGACTCGCAAAATCCGCGGAAAAGCTCAATATTCAGATGCCCTATTCCGTGCCGGAGATGATTAATTTCGCTTATGAACTGATTGAACGCAATGATATGCGCGAAACATATATCCGTCCATTGGTTTTTATGGACAAGAATATGACGCTGCGCGCCCACGATGCCGATCAGCCGAATTTGCTGATGACCTGTTGGAAGTGGAATCGCTATTATCCGTCCAATCATCTGAAAGTACTGGTTTCTTCATGGCGCCGCCCGCATATCAAGACGATGCCTGTAGATATCAAAGCGACCGGAAACTATATCAACTCCATTCTCGCTACGCGAGAAGCGCTGCAAGGTGGCTATGATGATGCCTTACTGCTGGATGTGGAAGGGTATATCGCTTCCGGTCCCGGTGCTTCTTTCTTTATGGAGAAAAACGGCAGACTCATTGTGCCGCCTGTCGTACATATCTTCCCGAGTATCACCCGCACCATCCTGATAGAAATCGCTACGCAAATGGGCATCGAAGTGGTGGAAAAACAATACGGCGTGGATGAGGTGCTGGATGCTGACGGCGCCTTCTTCGCGGGCACTGCGGCTGAAGTAGCGGGCATCGAGAGCATTAACGGACATAAACTGAGATTGGCGTGGGAAGATACCATCGGACATCTGCTGCACAACCGATACAAACGCATCGTGTCCGGAAAGGATACAAACTTCCTGGAGTATTTTTAAGGCATACACCCAACATCAAACGGCTCGCGTTTGTCTCCTGAACAATGCCGGTATGTTTTCATACAGACACTGCCACAAATAAACAAATCATCACAAGGTAAAAGATGATCATGAAATATTTGTGTATATCAATCGTATCAGCTTTGTGCTTCATGTGTAAGTTTCTTGTTCACTTCAAGTTATATATAGTAAATGAAAACCGCCACTGATTTTATGCACATATCTGAATTTTATGTTATGAATCAAGAAATTTCATAATTTCCACAAAGTTTTACTTAATTTGAGCCTTCAATTTTTACATTATGTCTACACTTAATAAATACAGTAAAACCATTACGCAGGATGAAACTCAACCTGCGGCACAGGCTATGTTGCACGCTATCGGACTCACCGATGAAGATTTGAAAAAACCACAGGTCGGCATCGTATCTACCGGCTGGGACGGAAATCCTTGCAATATGCACCTCAATGGTTTGTCGCATCAACTGAAATCACTGGTGACACAGCAGAATCTGGTCGCGCTCAATTTTTATACTATCGGCGTGAGTGACGGTATTTCTATGGGGACTTCCGGAATGCGTTACTCGCTGGTGTCACGAGAGGTGATTGCGGATTCTATAGAAACAAATGCCGGTGCACAGTTTTACGACGGCATCATTTCTATTGCAGGCTGTGATAAAAATATGCCGGGCGTAATTATGGGAATGGCTCGACTGAACCGCCCGTCTTTAATGGTATATGGTGGTACGATAGCACCCGGCAAACACAAAGGGGAAAATATAGATGTCGTTTCCGCATTCGAAGCATTGGGCAAGAAATTTGCCGGTACGATTTCTGATGAAGATTATAAGGATGTTATCAATAATGCCTGTCCGGGTGCAGGTGCCTGCGGCGGAATGTATACAGCGAATACGATGGCTTCGGCTATTGAAGCACTGGGGATGAGTTTGCCGTATTCCGCCAGTAATCCTGCCGTATCCGAAGACAAGAAAAATGAACTGAAACAGGCGGCGGCGGCTATCCGCAACCTGTTGGAAAAAGATATCAAACCAAGCGATATCATGACCTTCAAAGCATTCGAAAATGCGATAAGAATTGTGATTGTTTTAGGTGGCAGTACCAATGCCGTGATGCACCTGATTGCGATGGCAAAAACAATAGGCGTAAAACTGACCATAGCTGATTTTGTGAGAATAGGCAATGAAACACCGATGCTGGCAGATTTCAGACCGAGCGGAAAATATGTGATGGAGGATTTGCA
>JADLAH010000219.1 GCA_020848315.1 Chitinophagales bacterium
ATCCCGTTCGGATGCACGACGTCGAAGATATATTTTCCCTCTTCGATGCGGAGGTGCTGAACATAAAAATCAGCTGTCGTATCGCTGAGACTGTAGCGGAGATTACGGACTTGTTTATTCAGAATGCGATCCGGCACAATCAAGTTGGTGATGAGTATTCCACCCGTTCTTATTTTTCCGCAAAACTCGCGGAAGGAAGCTTCTATCGCTTCGAGATTGCCATATATATCGAGATGGTCTGTATCTACGGATGTAATTAATGCGATATTAGGTTCCAGTTGCAGGAAAGATCGGTCGAACTCATCCGCTTCCGCTACCGCGTAATCTTTTCCGTCTATAAAATTGGAATTGAAATTGATGCAGATACCACCTAAAAATGCCGCTACACTTTTGCCAGCATCATGCAGCAAATGCGCCGTGATAGACGAAGTGGATGTCTTTCCATGAGATCCGGCAATCGAGATGTTGAATGTGGAATTAGCCGCCATACCCAGTATTTTGGCACGTTTTACCACCGGATAGTGGTTATCCAGATACCAGTTGTACTGCAAATGATTTTTCGGAATCGCTGGTGTAAATACGACCATATCCGCTTCTTTATCGAGCGTATCCAATGCATCTTCAAAAGTAATCTGAATGCCTTCCTTCTCCAGTTCATCCGTCAGCGCTGTGCGCGTCTTGTCATAGCCGGATACTTTCTTGCCGTGCAGCGAAAAATAGCGCGCCAGGGCACTCATGCCAATGCCGCCGATGCCCAAAAAATAAATGCTTTTTATATCCTGCAATGTTTTCATTTCGTACACGTTCTTTTTACAACTTCAATTCTTTCGCAATGCCATCTGCAATCTCCACAGCGGCTTTATCTTTTGCCAGTTTTCTGATGTTTGCAGACAGTGTCTGCATTTTCACTTCATCATTTGCAAGCGCGGTCAGTTCATTGCCCAACGTCTGTTCAGCCTCTATATCTTTTACCAGCACGGCCGCATTTTTACTGACCAGTGCCATCGCGTTTTTGGTCTGATGATCTTCCGATACATTCGGTGACGGAATCAGCATAATAGGTTTTCCGATAATGCACAATTCCGATATGGACAATGCGCCGGCTCTCGAAATGATGATATCTGCTGCGCTGTATGCCATATTCATTTCGCGGATGAACTGATGGATTTTCACCGCAGAAAGATTCTTTCCATGGGTTCGTTCCAGGATACCATCATAGTAGATTTTTCCCGTCTGCCACAGCAACTGGAATCCCTGTCGGGTAAATTCCTCCATGTGTTTTTCAATGGCATTATTAATAGTACGCGCACCCAGACTTCCACCGATAATCAGTATAGTCTTTTTGTGCGCATCCAACCCGAAGAATGACAATGCAGATGCTTTATCCGGCAAAGTCTCGGTGATATCTCTGCGCACCGGATTGCCTGTCAGGACTATTTTCTGAGGCGAGAAAAAATGGTGCAGGTTGTCATACGCCACAAAAATTTTCTTCGCAAATCTTGCCAGTATCTTATTGGTGATTCCCGGATATGAATTCTGTTCCTGAATGAAAACCGGAATACGGAGCAATGCCGCTATGAATAGCACCGGACCGCTGGCATAGCCGCCTACTCCGATGCATGCGTGTGGTTTTACATGCTGCACTATCGAAAATGCCTGCCACAGACTCATCAGCAATTTGAAAGGGAATAGCAGATTTTTCCAGGTGAAACTGCGCTGCAAACCCACCACTTCGAGCCCTTTTATTTCGTAGCCTGCCTGCGGCACCTTTTCCATTTCCATTCTTCCTTTCGCACCTACAAACAATATCGAACAAGACGGATAACGCTGCTTTAAGGCATCTGCGATAGCAATGGCCGGGAAGATATGTCCTCCCGTTCCGCCCCCGGCGATAATAAATCTGTATGTATTTGTATTATCCATGTATGGCTTCTACTACTTGTTTTTTAGGTGGTTTGCCTGAAACGGATTGCTGTGCCGCGGTTCTTTCTTCGACGTCTCTGCTCACACTCAGGATGATGCCCATTGCAAAGGCATTAAATAAAATACTCGTTCCGCCCCAGCTGATTAATGGCAGCGTGATACCTGTATTAGGTAGCAAGTGTACATTGACTCCCATATGAATCACGGCCTGCAGGGAAATACTGGTACCCAATCCGACGGCCATGAGTGCGCCGAAGGCGCGCGGGCTTTTCTTGATGAGCACAATAATCCTGTAAAAAAAGAAGAGATACAGAAAGAGTACGAATGCCCCGCCTATCAGTCCGTATTCCTCGATGAGTGTGGCGTAGATAAAATCTGAAAAGGCATCCGGCAGGAAATTGCATTGCGTGCTGCCGCCGGGCGCCAACCTGAAAAAGCCTCCTTTGGCAATAGCAATATATGCCTGCTTCTGCTGATAGAAATCATCGGACTGTTCATCCGGATTCTGCCAGCTTTCGATACGGCTGAGCCAGACGTCCGCGCGACCATGGTCTTCTTTTAAAAACCAAGAATAAGCAAATACGACGGCCACCATAATTATCCCGCCGCCCACGATGGACAGGAGGAATTTCATACTTACGCGACCGATGAACAACACAATCATGCAAGTGACAAAAAGAATACCTGCACTCGAGAGGTTATTTACCATAATCAGTGCGCAAATGCCCACAATCGGCAGCATGATATGCTTTAATACTTCCTTAAAATCTTTTATTACGCCAATCTTTTTAGACAACATTCTGGACGTGTACATGAGCAGCGCGAGTTTGGCAAAATCGGAAGACTGGA
>JADLAH010000220.1 GCA_020848315.1 Chitinophagales bacterium
CAGGTTAAGAAGTAACCTTAATCCGGATTAAGATTTTACCTTGAGATATGTCAGTAATAAAAAAGGGAGAAGTTGAACTTCCCCCGAATAAACACAAAAACTATGATGTATGCCACTATGTTGCGAATAGCCACTTACAACAAAAACCAAGGCACAATTTCTATTTCCATTGTTTTACCATTCTTTAATTCTGCTTCCATATAGACCAATCCGAATTTATGATTTGCACGGTATTTCATTTTATTTACCAATGCACCCATCACCGGATTAAAAGTGGTTTGTTGAACTTCTACTGTTTTGATATTGAAAAATCCCAAGGGCCATTCATTCAGACCATTATTTTCCGTTACGGTTCTGGTCAATGTTTTTCCATCCACTTCGTAAGCATAGGTATCTCCAACTTTACTGTCATATTTTACGAGTGTAAATGGCTTACTACTATTGTTAATATAATCCTGAATACCCTCGGAAGTAATGCGCAATTTAACCTCAAAATTAGCTCTGTTCTGTGCGTCTTTCAGGTTGGCAGGAATGAGTGGAACCAAAAATGCGGAATCCGGATGACCGGTAAAATCCACCAATACTTTGTAGGTCACATCGCCATTGTCATTTCTTACCACGGTCAGTGTCAAATCCTGCTCCACATCTTCTCCGTCATAGTCAATATAGATACTGGATTCATTGCCCACCTCCGTCAACGGCAAATCGGTATCTCCGCCAAGTGTACCCAAATCATCTTTCTTACAAGATGCCACTGACAATGCAATCAACGACATCCAAAGTGTTTTAGTAAATGTTTTCATAGGTTTATTTTTTACTATCAAATTTGCTTTGCGTTCACAATAAAAAACAGGACATATGTCATTTATAAAACTGATTTTTATCAGGCTACAGTAAATGACAGTTTTCCATTAGCAAGTTACTAATCCACCAAAAAAACGCACTTATACACTTCATATTCACATACTTATACACTAAAAACGGGCACTTACCGACACACATTACTTAGTCATCCACAAGTCTGTACACATCAATTCTGCAACCAATTAATAATCAATGCAGAAACAGGTCGTTTCACGGAAATGAATTTATTAACATGTTAAAGTTGACTCTTTCTGAAAGCACATCGGACATAAAAGCGTATTTTCGTTACCCCATGGAAGAGAAACCTACCACTAAAAAAATCAACACACGTTTTGGCCGAACCAAGTCAGAAGATATATCCTCTATGCTTTACGGTAAGATTCCGCCGCAAGCCAGAGAATTGGAAGAAGCGGTGTTGGGTGCCATATTGATTGAAAAAGACGCCATCATCGAGGCCTCCGACATCCTGAAACCGGAGAGTTTCTACGTGGATGCGCATGCCACCATCTACAAGGCCATCCAGGCCCTGTACGGAAAATCGCAGCCGATAGATTTATTAACGGTTACGGAAGAATTGCGCCGCAACGGAAGACTGGAAGAAGTGGGCGGCGCTTACTATCTGAGTGAGCTGACCAATAAAATCGCCTCTTCCGCCAATATTGAATTTCACGCACGCATCATCGTACAGAAATTTATTCAGCGGGAACTTATCCGCATCTCCAACGATATTATCAAGGATGCCTACGAGGACACCACGGACGTACTGGATTTGCTGGACACCGCAGAAAAGCGCATCTACGAGATTACGGAAAAAAATATGCGCAATTCGACGCAGGGCATCGGACAACTGGTATCGAAATCCATTATGCAAATCGACGGTCTCATTAACCGCGCGGACGGATTACTGGAAGATTCGGTACCATCCGGTTATATTGAACTGGATAAAATGACCTCCGGATGGAAAGCCACCGATCTGGTGATTGTAGCAGCACGCCCATCCATGGGTAAAACTGCCTTTGTATTGAATCTTGCACGCAATGCCGCGGTAGAAAACAAAATGGCGGTCGCCATCTTCTCTCTGGAGATGGGTGCCGTACAGCTGGCTAAACGTCTCATATCACTGGAATGCGAAATAGATGCGCAGAAAGTATCGAACGGCCGTATGACCGACGAGGAATATGCCGTATTGCGCGACAAAGTGGAGAACCTGTCGCAAGCACCGATTTTCATCAACGATCAGCCTGCCATCAATGTATATGAGTTGAGAGCACAATGCCGCCGTCTGCAGAATGCACACAATATCCGTATGGTCATCATCGACTACCTGCAGCTGATGAGCGGCGGGGGCGACAAAGGCATGAACCGCGAGCAGGAAATCTCGAATATTTCCCGCTCTCTGAAAGGATTGGCCAAAGAATTAAATATTCCGGTAATTGCACTCTCTCAGTTAAACCGAAGTGTGGAAACCCGTGGCGGCGACAAGAAACCACAATTGTCTGACTTACGGGAATCAGGCTCCATTGAGCAGGATGCGGATATGGTAATGTTCCTCTATCGTCCGGAATATTACAACTTGGATCAAAACGCAGAAGGTGAATCAACGAAAGGAGTCGCGGAAGTGATTATCGCGAAGCACAGAAATGGCCCGACCGGTGCCGTGCCACTGCGCTTCAATAAAAACTTCGGTAGATTCTACGATGCCGCTGGATTATATGATGAAATACAGGAAATGACCAACAGCTATAAAACAGTACCATCCAGAGGGAATTTCATGCAGGATGAGGAACAAAAAGGAAGTGAAAATTTTGATATTTTCTGAACAAACACACTTTAATTAATTGATTAATATCAAAACCTACTTTGGAAAATATCCCTATCTTTGTCTTACAATATAGAACATAGAAACATAAAAATCCCCCCTAAGTCGCCAGCAACGGCGACTTTTTTATTGCTTTAAAGTAGGTAATCTGGTGATATGCGCGGGATTCTCTTTTACATCGCGGAAATAATTACTGAGTTCATCTTTCAGTTGCTGCAGATTAGTAATTCCCGCTTTTGCTAATATCTCATCTACTTTATGCTGCACATTACCATGCACCATATCCACCTGCGCCCGCAGGTCCATCAGAAAAGTATCGACAATACGCCTGCCCTCTTCTTCCGTATAGTGGTCATTCTGGATCAAATCCTCCACCAACTCCTTTAATTTATCCTGTGTCACAGACGCCACGCCCAAAGAGGTGTAAATAACTTTTTTCAAAATTGCAGACATCTTCTGAGATTTATAATGTAAAGATACAAAGTCCGTACCACTTATCTCCATCTAGATATGCACAACGTGGATAGCTGCTGACTTACATACTGAATCTTCGTATAAAATATGGAATAGTTTTTCTGCCAAAAATTAGAGAAAACGACAACAATTCAATAAATTTGGATTTTTAGTCAGAAATTATGTTGTCACAAAAACGTTGGAATTTTTTAGAAGCAGATGAGGCTATCGTGGAAGCGTTGCAGAAACAACTCAATATTCATCCTGTATTGTGTAAGTTATTGGTATTAAGAGGCATAACCACCTTCGAAGAAGCCAAAGATTTCTTCCGGCCTAATCTTTCTCAATTGCACGATCCCTTTCTAATGAAAGATATGGATAAAGCCATTACCAGAATTGAACAAGCCATACAAAACAACGAAAACATCCTCATCTACGGAGATTACGATGTGGACGGCACTACCTCTGTTTCACTGGTATATTCATTTTTCAAGCAAATTCATACCGGATTACACTTCTACATACCAGACAGATATACAGAAGGTTATGGCGTTTCTTATCAGGGAATAGATTATGCAGCTGAAAATGATGTCAGCCTGATAATAGCGCTGGACTGCGGCATAAAAGCCAACGACAAAGTGGCGTATGCCAAAAGTAAAAATATCGACTTTATCATCTGCGACCACCACCTTCCGGGAGAAATACTACCGGATGCCGCTGCCATTTTAGATCCCAAAAGAAGCGATTGCAACTACCCGTACAAAGAGCTCAGCGGATGTGGAATTGGATTCAAACTGATACAGGCGTATGCCCTGAAAAACGACATTGATGTAAATGCTGTATACCAGCATCTCGATCTGGTCGCCATTAGTATTGCCTCCGACCTGGTGCCGGTAACCGGTGAAAACCGTATACTGGCAAAGTTTGGGATAGAGCAACTGAATCAGCAGCCGCGTGCAGGCATACAAGCGCTGATGAGTGAACTCAAACTCAGCCGGCAACTGGAAATCAGCGATCTTGTATTTGTTATCGGACCAAGAATAAATGCGGCAGGCCGGATTGCACATGGCTCCGAAGCCGTAGGACTGCTGATTGAAGAAGATTATAACACGGCGATAGAGAAGACCGTGAAAGTACAGCAAAACAATACGGACAGAAAGACGCTGGACCGCGACATCACGGAAGAAGCGTTAAGCCTCATTGATAACAACAACGGGTTAATCAGCCGCAAATCTACCGTGCTGTTTCAGGAACACTGGCACAAAGGTGTAATTGGCATTGTAGCTTCCCGACTCATCGAGCGCTATCACCGCCCCACTATTGTATTGGCCGCCTCCAATGGAAAAGCCGTAGGGTCCGGGCGCTCCGTACCCGGCTTCGACCTTCATGAAGCCATAGAAGCATGTAGCGAACATCTGGTGCAATTCGGCGGACATAAATATGCAGCCGGTCTCACCATCGAACTCGACAAGATTGATGCCTTTTCCGACGCATTCGAGAAAGCTGTTGCCGAACGCATTACGGAAGAACAACTGACCGCCCAAATTGAGGTGGATGCCGTTATTGAATTAAACGACATCAACGAAAAATTCTTCAATATCATCGAACAGATGAATCCATTTGGTCCGGGAAATATGCGTCCCAATTTTGTTACAAAAGATGTTTACGACACCGGATACAGCAAGATACTAAAGGATAATCACCTGAAATTGAATATCCTAAAAGACGGGCAGGATCCTAAAAATGGTATCGGATTCGGCATGGCGGAGTATATGGATATCATGGAATCAAAAGAAACCGTCGACATTTGCTATCAACTGTATGCGAATGTATGGAACGGACAGACCAAAATTGAATTCAGATTAAAAGATTTACATTAAATGGTACTCAGAGCGGAACATCTTGTAAAAACATATAGCAAACGAAAGGTCGTTGACAATGTTTCCATTGAAGTAAATCAGGGTGAAATTGTCGGATTACTCGGCCCCAACGGGGCTGGCAAGACAACAACTTTCTATATGACAGTTGGATTGGTGACACCCAACGAAGGGCATGTTTATCTTGATAACAAAGATATTTCCAACGTGGCCATGTACCAGCGCGCAAAACTCGGTGTTGGCTACCTGCCACAGGAAAATTCGGTTTTCCGGACACTCAGTGTGGAAGATAATATCAGAGCCATTTTAGAATTCACACCACTCAGCAAGGCCGAACAAAAAGACAAACTGGAGTCATTACTGCAGGAATTCGGACTTGTACATATCCGCAAAACAAAAGGAAAACTACTCTCCGGTGGTGAGCGGCGCAGAACAGAAATCGCACGGGCACTGGCATCTGACCCAAAATTTATCCTGCTGGATGAGCCTTTTGCCGGAATCGATCCTATTGCCGTGGAAGATATACAACATATTGTAGAGAAGCTTAAATACAAAAATATCGGCATCCTCATCACTGACCATAATGTGCAGGAAACACTCAGCATTACAGACAGAGCATACTTGCTATTTGAAGGCAAAATACTAAAACAAGGAAGTGCGGAAGAACTCGCTTCAGACGAGCAAGTCAGGAAAGTATATCTGGGACAAAGTTTTGAGTTGAAGAGGAAATAGACTAACGCAGCATCAGCCTTTTATCAAATTCAAAGGTACGGTTGGCAATTATACTAACCTTGATAGCATTTGTGTGCAACGGATTTATCAAGTAATTGTGTTCTTCTGGAATAATGACAGACGGCACTTTCAGCACCAACGAACGTCGGGATTTTACCCAATCATCTCCCATCTGTTGAAAATCTGCTGCAATACCTTTCTTTTTCACACCGGCATTCAGCACATCGGCACCAATGGTTTCAATAATTGTATTTTCTGGTATTTGAATCGTAATTAAATACAAATCATCCGGCACATATTGATGGCTGGTGTGCACCAGCAATTCAAGGGCAGCCAAAGAACGACTGGAGGCAGTATACAACACAGGAACACCGGGCGAATTCCAGCGACCACCATACAACCGCGCACCATTACCTGACAAATCAGCCATAAAAGTACTCTTTACTATTCTGTATACCTGCATTGGAATATTAGTAGATTATGCAAAAATACCGTGCTCTATCCGACCAAGCTCCTGCTCTATAATCTCGAAGCCAAAGATGGTATCAAGATAGGACAACGGACGTTCATTGCTGAATACCAGTGCGGGCTCATTCATCCAACCGGTAAATTTATCCAAGCTTCCGAATACAGATGCCCCTCGTTGGAAAAGACGCTGCAAATGCAGAGCTCGTTCTGAAGCATCTTTACTGAGAATATCCTCATCTGTGTAGCGCTGCAAAGTACGTTCAGAAACATTGAGAATGGCCGCCATTTCTTTAAGAGAAAGGTGATATTTATCCAGGAGCTGCAAAATAAAATGCATCGTCACCCCATTGCGGGAACGTCGAATCAGATGGCGGGCGTCTGGCTGTGGTGATAGCAATGTGGATTCAAGTCCATAAAATATGGACATGTCTTTTTCCATGAGCATTTGTGGAGATTGCTCTGTTTGTTTTTTCTTTACTCTGCTTTTCATCTACGACATTTGTCACAAATTTAATGCATTTTGTCTGGTTTCACAAGTTTATTTTTACTTATCTATGCCGTGTTTGGCATTTTTTAACACATTTTCCATGGTCCAGATAATCTTTTCTTCAAAAGAATGCACCCTTACAGGACAATTTATACTACACACTTTGCAGGACGCCGGCAGACAGGGGTCTGCGTGTATAAATGTTTCCAGATTATTGGGAATGATATCCGAGATGGTTTCTTCCACCTTCTTTAATTCGTCATGTACTTCCAACGCATTAAAATACCAGGGAATAGTGGTATGACAATCGATGTGAATTTTTTCGCCGAATTTAATAATACGGAGGTTATGAATATCAATCCAGTTTTCGCGGCGACATTCATTAATGTGTTCTACCACTCGCTTTAGTAAAACAAAATCTGCAGCATCCATGATGCCACCAACCGATTTTTTCAAAATAGAATACCCACTGAATACAATATAGCATCCCATCAGGATAGCCACAACATTATCCAACCAGTAAAAATTGGTAAGTATAATTAACCCTAACCCTATCAGCAAACCTACGGTAGAATAAGCATCCGATTTTAAATGTTCTCCACTGGCAATCAATGTGAGAGAACTGTTTTGCGCTCCTTTGCGAACTGCAATATATCCCATGGCATAATTGACAATTCCTGTAACAACAATCAGCACAAGTGCCAAATCAAGACTCGCAATATGCACAGGAAAAAAGAAATTGTAGATGGCCTTTATCACCATTGTGATACCGGCCAGTGCAATCAGCACACCTTCAATACTCGCGGAAATAAATTCTATTTTCCCGTGTCCGTAGGGATGGTCTTCGTCGTGTGGTTTTGCCGCAATAAAAAGGCTATACAACCCGAATCCACCTGCAACAATATTAATGATAGACTCCAGCGCATCGGTAAGTACCGCATTGGAATGTGTTCTGTAAAAGGCATAAAATTTCAGTCCGAGCAACAACAATCCTACTGATAAGATAAGAGCTTGCACGGACAACTTTTCTTTATGATTCGGAGTCTGCTGAGCAATAGACATGGTTAATAATTTCTTTCTGTAATATAATCCACCAGTTCTACCATACCTGCTTTGGCGGCTGAATCCGGAATCGTATCTATAATATCAAACGCCTTTTGCTTGTATACATACATTTGTTGCCGTGTGTATTCTATCCCGCCCTTCTGATGAATAAAACGTATCAGTTCATCCACCCTTTCTTTGTCCTCATTGTGATTTTTCACTGTATTTATAATCCACTTCTTTTCGGAAGACGAACAATTATTCAATGTGTAAATCAACGGTAAAGTCATCTTTCTTTCCTTGATATCAATGCCACGTGGCTTCCCGACATCTGCTTCGCCATAATCAAACAAATCATCCTTTATCTGAAAGGCTATTCCGATATACTCGCCCACCTGCCGCATTTTCTCAATTAAATCTGTATCTGTTGTTGTTGACGCAGCGCCGACTTCACAGGCAGCGGCAATTAAAGAGGCGGTCTTATTGCGGATAATTTCAAAATATACAGCTTCATCAATATCCAGTCGGCGGGCTTTTTCCATTTGCAGCAACTCGCCTTCACTCATGCGCTTTACAGCAGCGGATACGATATGCAGCAACTGATACTGATGAGCCTCCAATGCCAGCAGCAATCCCTTTGACAGAAAATAATCACCCACCAGTACCGCGATTTTATTCTTCCACAGTGCATTGATAGAAAAGAACCCACGACGTTCATACGAGTCATCCACCACATCATCGTGAACAAGCGTAGCAGTGTGCAGCAATTCCACCAAAGAAGCGCCCGTATAAGTAGCCTCCGTCACTTCACCGCACATCTTTGCAGCCAGAAAAATAAACATAGGACGCACCTGTTTTCCTTTACGCTGATAGATATAGTAATTCACCTTATCCAGCAATGCCACATGGCTTCGCATCACATCGCGAAACTTCTGCTCAAACAATTCCAATTCTTTTTCAATCGGAGCTTTCAGGTCATCTACCTTATTGCTCATAAGTTGTTTATTTTTGATAAAGGTAAATGTTTATTTTTAATCTCTGAAGAAAGTAGCCACAAATGATAAAACGACTCAATTTTGATATACCAAATTTAACGCAGCATGCCATAGGTATTGATATTAGCTATCCTTCTACCGGAGTATCTTTACCTGTAGTCATATTCTGCCATGGGTTCAAAGGATTTAAAAACTGGGGACACTTTGACGCCATTGCCACCGCATTTGCGGAAGCGGGATTTGCCTTTGTAAAATTCAACTATTCGCACAACGGCACCACGCTGCAATCACCTACAGAATTTGAAGACCTGGAGGCATTTGGCAAGAATACCTACTCGCTGGAATTATCAGACACCCGATGCGTGATAGATTTCATTGAAAGAGAAGTGGTCACTTTTCATGCCGATCCGAATCGGATTTTCTTAATCGGTCACAGCCGGGGCGGTGGCATTGCCCTGCTCACCGCATGCGAAGACCAGCGCATCCGCAAACTCGCGACCTGGGCCGCCATCAAAGATATCCGCGATTTTATGGAGCATATGCCCATTGAAAAATGGGAAAAAGACGGCGTACTCTACACCTTCAACAGCAGAACACAGCAAAATATGCCATTGTATTACAGTCTGTATGAAGATTTCGCCAAACACCGGGAGAAACTGGATATTCCTGCGGCGGCAGCCCGTATACAGCAACCTTGGCTGATTGCACACGGCAGTGCCGATGAGGCTGTTCCCCATTCCGCGGCATTACAGCTGCATCAGTGGAATACGCAAAGCAAACTGCATATCCTCAAAGATGCCGGACACACCTTCGGAGGGGCAC
>JADLAH010000221.1 GCA_020848315.1 Chitinophagales bacterium
CGCTGTTGTTCTTTAGGTAATTTTCCGGCGGTAATACTGATGAAAATGATATTGTCCACACCAAGAACAATTTCCATGAAGGTGAGTGTGAAAATACTGACCCAGGTAGCGGTTTCCAAAAAGAGAGAGAAGTCCATTGCTATAGAGATTTATAAGAGGCAAATATACGGAATGTCGCATATAAATCTGCTATGCCCGATGAAAACACACCAAATTACTGTTCCGATACTTTGCATCGGCTGACAGACATCTTCAGCAACTATTTATTTGCCCAGCAGACTCAGCAAGAGAATCAGCAGCAGAATAATGGAATACTGTACAGTCTGCACCTCTTCGACAGTTGGCACATGCTTTTTCATCCTTGTATTTTATGGTTTGATTTCAATTTACACCAAAAAACACAAAGTGTCAATATATAATTTTAATGAAATCATCCACGATTGTGGATAGCTTATGTGCGGTTGATACCTTTAAAACGCAAATCATGCTGATAGTAAAAAATATCCCAGGCGCCGTTTGCGTATTCCAGCGCCGTCAGATTTTCCAGCCAATCGCCGCTGTTCAGATAGGTGGCACTGCCTTTATCGCTGTTCACCACACGCATCTGCGGTTTGTGTATGTGTCCGCAGATGATGTAATCATACCCCTGTTCAATGCCGATTTCACAGGCCACACTTTCAAAATCCTGTACATTGCTTTTCACGATAGTTTTCACCTTATCTCTCACATATTTGGAAATCAGAATATCCTCTTTGCCATACTTTCTGCGCACGGAGTTAACCAGCCGGTTGGCTTCAAAGATGGTATCATAGGTTCTGCCTCCGAGTTTGGCGAGCCAGCGCGCGCTGCCACCAACGGAGAGGTCGTATTTGTCGCCGTGAAAAATCCAGTGCTTTTTACCATCAATATGCAACACTATTTCGTCGCGCAATTGCAGCGTATCAAACTTATAACCGGAAAAATGGCGCATGTCATCATCGTGATTGCCGGTAAGATAGTAGACCGGCACTCCCTGACGGGCGTAATCGAGTACCAGAAAAATATTTTCAATATGCTCTTGCGGGAAATATCCGGCTCCGAAATTCCAGATGTCCAGCCAGTCGCCGTTGATAATTAATATAGTCGGATCAATGCTGCGCAGATAGTGGTTGAGCTCCGCGGCATGGCAAGCCCTCGTTCCGAGATGGATATCGGAAATAATGCAAATATCTATTTTTCGTCGTTCTGCCTGCATGGAATAATACATTCCCAATATAAGGAAAAGCACGGACAAGAAATTATTTTTTAAATTTTTTCACGATTTGCCCATAAAACAACTCGGCAGCTTCAATTTTTTGAAAAAATTTTAGTCTTAAAATAAACTTAACGATACAAATTGTGGATATTTTTGACTTATTTACAATATTTGTAACACAAAGCGAGAAAATTATTCACATTTAAATAATTACAACATGTCTTACGCGAAACTCGAGTACATTTGGTTAGATGGCTACAAGCCTACTCAAAGCTTACGAAGCAAAACAAGAATTGAACACGACTTCTCCGGCAAACTGGAAGATTGCCCGATGTGGTGCTTTGACGGTTCTTCTACCGAACAGGCACCCGGCGGCTCCTCCGACTGCCTCCTGAAACCGGTGTTCATCTGCCCTGACCCGGCACGCAAGTTCGGTTATCTGGTTATGTGCGAAGTATTGTCTCCGGACGGCACACCGCATGAATCTAACGGACGCGCCACTATCGATGATGATGACAATGATTTCTGGTTCGGTTTCGAGCAGGAGTATTTCATCTGGGATCTGAAAAAAGACAAACCTATCGGTTGGGGCGACTTCACGCCAAGCGGGGAGCCTGGTCCGCAAGGTCCTTACTACTGCTCTGTAGGTGCAGGAAAAGCAGTAGGTCGCTACATCGTGGAAGAACACCTGGATCTTTGTCTGGAAGCAGGACTGAATGTAGAAGGTATCAACTCTGAAGTAGCTATCGGTCAGTGGGAATTTCAGGTATTCTCCAAAGGCGCTAAAGCTGCCGGCGATCAAACCTGGGTGGCTCGTTACCTCATGGAGCGCGTAGCTGAAAAATATGGCTATGGCATCAACTGGCACTGCAAACCACTGGGCGTGGAAAGCGACTGGAATGGTTCAGGCATGCATGCTAACTTCTCCAACAGCGTGCTCAGAACCTGCGGCAGCAAAGATACCTATGAGACTATCTGCAACTCTTTCGCACCATATGTTAAAGAACATATCGATGTATATGGCGCAGACAACCACCTCCGTCTGACCGGCAAACACGAAACACAATCTATCGACAAGTTTTCTTTCGGTGTTTCTGACCGCGGCGCATCTATCCGTATTCCGATTGCAACAGTGGAAAAAGGCTGGAAAGGCTGGTTGGAAGACCGCAGACCAAACTCTGCCGCTGACCCATACAAAGTGGCTGCCCGTATCGTAAAAACGGTGAAGACCGCACAAGTATAAATCTTTTTAAAGAGGAGTAGGGATGATAAGTTGTTAATGTATGTTCTCCTCTTTACGAAAAACACCCGACCAATGGTCGGGTGTTTTTTACTTTATGGTGGGCTAATGAATTATTTCAATTGCGTTTTAAAAAATTCACCCATGCGGTCGAAGGCTTTTCGCCCTTGTTCATTATTGAAAAACAAATGCGGAATGCCGTGCGGCAAGGCGTACCAATGCTCTTCGAGCTTTCCGTTGAGTTCGGAAGACAATTGTTTTACCCGCCACACCGGACACATCGGATCGACATAAGAAAAATGCCCCTGTACTTTATGATCAATCAGGCTGGAACAACTCTTCGGAATGCCGCTACCCTTTAAGCCGAAGGAATGATGGAACACCACCGGCGCCTTTACTTCCGGACGAATGGCGGCATGCAGTACAAATCCACCGGTGAGGCACTGTCCGACTACGCCGATATTGTGTTCATCCACCTGGTCGAGTTCTTTAAACTGATCCAGTATTTCGAAAAACTCGGCCAGCGGCGCATTGCCCGCAGGCTCGTTATTCCGGACGAGTGTATTGAAAAAAAACTGTACACAATATTTCTGCAAAGAAGAACCACCGCTGTATAAATCCGGGATCAGCACATTATAATCGCCTTCTTCGCTCAGGATTTTCGCACTCTTGTGGGTCGTCGCCTGAATGCTGGTTAAATCGGGCAGAAAAATGATACCGGGTCTTATATTGCCGGACGGCGCTTCATACAGATAAGCATCCAATGTCCTGTTCAGCAAGGGTAATTGTATTTTTTGCATAACTAAAAATACAGTTTATTTTTTACTTAAAAAATCTTTGGTAATATCATTCAGGCGCTGCACCTTTTCTTCAAAACTGCCTTTCAGCGTGTTTCTGTAATCGTGCAGGTGAACAATCAGTTCATTGATATTTTCCGGCAGGATTTCTTCAAAAAACTCGCGCAGCCGTTTGGATAATGTCGGCGATTTCCCGTTGGTGGAAATGGCAATTTTCAAATCGCCTTTCGTGACGATACTACCGAGATAGAAATCGCACAAATCGGGCGTGTCAGCTACATTAATCAGTACTTGTTTCTCCTTAGCCGCCAGATATATCTGATGGTTCAGCGTTTTGTCAGCTGTAGCGGCAATTACCAACTGATGATGTTCCAGATCCGCGGGTTCGAATGCTTTTTCCTTCAGTTGAACAGCTGGTCGACTTTCGGCCAGCAAGCGTATCTCTTCACTGATTTCCTTTGCCACCAGCGTGATGTTGGCATTCGGCGAATTCTTCAGCATGAAAGACATTTTCTCCGTACCCACAAAACCACCGCCCACGATGAGGATAGAAAAATTTTCTGTTTTAAGAAAGACAGGATATAATGTATTCACAGCGCAATTTAAAAAAGAAAAAACTATTTATTTCAGCAATGCGATCAGGGAACAATCTACCACTTCACCGACAATGATGATGGCGGGAGCTGTAATATTTTCTTTGGCCACTTTATCCTGAATGGTAACGAGTTGTCCGCACACTACTTTTTCATCCGGCAATGTGCCGTTTTGTATGATGGCCATCGGATATGTAGCGGGTTTGTACTTCAGGAAAACCTTCACTATCTCTGGCAACTTGCCGATTCCCATGAGGATGAACACTGTAGAGGAATACTGTGCTGCCAGTTCAATATCGTCGGATAAAGCACCGCAAGACGTGGTGCCCGTTGTCACCCACACACTTTCCGTGATACCGCGTTTAGTCAGCGGAATTTTTCGGGAAGTAGCCAATGCGGTGGCACTCGAAATACCGGGAATAATAGCGGTCGGGATACCGTGCTTTTCGGCATATTCCAACTCTTCCTGTCCACGGCCGAAAATAAAAGGGTCGCCACCTTTCAGCCGCACTACCGTACCGTATCGCTGCGCATGCTCCACAATCTGCCGGTTAATTTCATCCTGTTTCATGTAGTGCGTTCCTGCTCTTTTGCCGCAGAAAACTTTCACCGCGTTAGGTGCATGTTGCAGCAATTCCTCGCTCACCAGCGCATCGTACATCACGACGTCTGCCGCCTGCAAGGCCTTCAGCCCTTTCACGGATATCAGTTCCGGATCGCCCGGCCCCGCGCCAACGAGTATGAGTTTGGGTTCAATCATTATGCTTTATAACTACTTTCCACCACTATTTTATCCGCATTCAGCGCCGCTTCGCGGTGTGCGATAATGCCTTTCAGAAACTGCGCAAATTCCTCCACATATTGACCTGCAAAAGGCTGTTCCGGTTCGTACTGATTGATCTGCAGCACTTTGTTTTCAAAACCACCTTCTACTTCAAACTGTCCGGTGGCCACCAGATGCGTATCAAAATCTTTCAGGATTTTAATTTGCGTGTTGCATTCCACATCCTTGCTGAGCAATAATGCTTTGGCCGCGATGATAAAACCGGTATATGCATAATAAATGGCTTCGGGATATTTTTGTCTCACCAGATGGTCTTTTGCCTCCACAAGTTTATTTTCCGCATCTTTGATAATACCGCCTACCATATCGTACATCACGCCGGCGCATTCGCCCACACCGATTTCCGGGGTAAAATGCGAAATGCCGTCGTAGTCGATGAAATCATCGTCCGTATATAAGTCCGCGTTGGCCAGCGGCTTCAGCAAGGTGTAGAAATAATTCTTTCCCTGTCTGCGGTAATAATCGTTGAAATATTCTCCTTCCTGGCTGTTGGTTTCGTAATCGCTGAGGATAGTGCGCAGCGCAGCCGGCATTTTTTTGGTAGGCAATTTCACGATTTTATCTCCGACAAAACCGACACCATTCACATCTACTCCACCGCCCAGCACCACCTGCATCGCAGGCGCTACGAGCTCTCCCACTTTGATGGAACTGCCATGCAATCCGATCTGTGCTGCCATATGCTGTCCGCAGGAGTTCATACAGCCACTGATTTTAATCTTGATATCCGATTCAAAAATCAGGTGATAGAATTCATCGAGGATAACTTCTTCCAGGATTTTTCCCAGCGTCATACTGTTGGTAACACCGAGGTTGCAGGTATCTGTACCCGGACAGGTCGTCACATCTGCGATGGTATCAAATCCCGGAGTGGCAAATCCCATTTTATCCAGTTCCGTGTAGATATAAGGCAAGGAATCTTCGCGCACGAATTTGAGCAACAAGCCCTGATTCATGGTAATGCGCATATCTTCTGAAGCATAGTTCGTCGCGATTTCAGCAATCTTTCTCGCCTGATCCGGTTTCACATCCCCTTTGGTTACTTTCAGTGCAACTGCAAAAAATCCTTTTTGTTTCTGTTCAAATACGTTTGTTTTTTTCCAGTCTTCGAAACGTTTTACATCCGCAATTTCCACGGATGGCGCGATATTATTGTGCGCTGGTTCTTCTACGACAACTGTTGTCGTATCAATTTTAAACGTCTTTACTTTATTGGCCTTTCGCTCTGTCTCTACGAGTTCCATGAACTTCTCCAATCCCATTTCCTTGATCAGGAATTTCATGCGGGCTTTATGTCTTCTGGTGCGTTCGCCGTAGCGGTCGAACACGCGGAGCGCAGCTTCCATAAACGGAATAATCTGATCTTCATGCAGGAATTCATAAGCTGTCTGCGCCAGAATAGCCTGTGCGCCGAGTCCGCCGCCGACAACTACTTTGAATCCGCGCTGTCCATCCTGAATACGTGGAATGAAACCGAAATCGTGCAGGAAGGTGTATGCGGAATCTTTATCAGACGAAGAAAAAGCCGGTTTTATTTTGCGGCCCATATCCTGACAAATCGGATTGCGGAGAAAAAATTCGAAGGCTGCCTGTGCATACGGAGACACATCAAACAATTCATCCGGATCTATACCTGCTTTGGAAGACGCCGTAATATTTCTAACGGTGTTGCCGCAGGCTTCGCGGCCGGTAGCGCCTACATCTTCCAGTCCGGCCCAGATGGCGGGTGCATCCGTTACTTTCACATAGTGTAATTGTATGTTTTGACGGGTAGTCAGGTGCAGATTGGCGCTGGCATATTGTTCGGATAATTCAGCCACCCGCACCAATTGCTTTGGTGTGATTTTGCCGAATGGAAATTTGGTGCGGAACATCTGTACACCTAACTGACGTTGTCCGTATACGCCGCGGGTGAGCCGGAATGCCTTAAACTTATCTTCCGGCATTTCGCCATTCTGAAAAGCATTGATTTTCTGCTGTAGTTCAAAGATGTCTTTGGCAGCTTCCGGACTGATGTTTTTGGTGATGATGATGCTCATAGTTAGTTCTTTTATTTTTTGTTTCGTTCAATGTGTGTATTATAAAAAAAGCCTGTCATATATGGACAGGCTTTCTATTTTATATTTACAATAATCTACCTACCCGTCTACTGCGGAGATGCACAACAACAATTGGATAAGCTGACTAAACATTTCATATGGATAAAAATAGGCAAATTGAAGCAATTCAAAAAGCCGTTAATGATTTTTTAATACCACACTATAACTTATCAATTTCAATAATGCTGACCACCGTATTCTTGTCGCCGGCATTCGCGGAGAAACCGATTCGCCCCTGAGCGGACTGATAGGACACATTGGTGAGCACGCTGCTGCCAAGCGCTGCCGTTACTTTTTCGGTATAGCTACCGTTGCTGTTGTTGATGGCCGTATTGATATTGCTGTAATCCAATGGTTCTTTCGATACGACAATTGCCATCACATCCTTATTGCCAATGTCGTCCGCCATCAGACTCTGATTTTTGGGAAATAAGCGGTAGCCGGTGATCCCACAGAAAGCGGTGTGTTTGGGTGTATACGGAAACAACACATAACTGCTGCCATCCGTTTCCTGTCCGAAAATATAGATGTAGCATTCTACTGAATTTTCGACTTCAATTTTGAATTTTGTGCCTTTCGCTACGGGTTGTGTTGTACTAAACAGATTTCCCTGATTACTGAGTTGAATGTATTTTCTCGTAGTATTGTCGACCAGTCCGATGCTGCATTCCAGTTTGCGGGCCGCCACATCCGCGCTTTTCGGGAGCGGCTGCAATGCATATGCCTCTTTATTGAAATGCATAAAATCCTTGTATCTCACCCAGGCGATGCCGTCTTCTCCCCATTTGGAACCCCAACTGTTCATGATCTGAAAAGAACCTCCTTCGAGTCTGTCGTCATACCCGATAATGCACATGCAGTGTCCGCCGAATCCTTCCATGCTGTAATCATATTCATTCGGGAGCCACGTCTTTTTGCCATACATATCCTGCATAAAACTGCCGCCCACCATCATCCCGCAGATGACAGGTGCTCCTTTCGCGAGATATTGTTTAATGGCGTAAAAATCGGTGGTATAATCATCTCCATCCACCGACAAACGTTCGTATCCACGGATTTTAAACTGCTGCGCATTTTGCAACAATTCCTGATTGGGTTTGCGCTGGCAGGATTGGTCGGTGTATTCAAAATATTTTTTAGGAATGTCGCCGACTTGCTGCATGACTTTGCAGGCATTGATAATATAAGCACCCTGACAGTCTTCGAGGCCAATCTGATTGTATACAAAAGAAGGGCTCATGGCGATATCGTCCGGACTGGCACCTGTGGCGGCTGATTCGAGGATAGTGCGTGCCGCGTAGGAACTTCCCCAGCCAACGCAGGATCCCTGTTCTCCCTGGTCGAGTCGCTGCGGTGCGAATTTTGCGAGGCTCACATATTCCGGCAAGGGATTTTTGTCATCTTCCGCTAATGCGGCAGCCACTTCCGCCTTGTCGTATACTTCTTCTTTCAGGTTAGCACCGGTTTGAAGTAGCTGTGCGATGTTTGCAACGCCACCTCCACCGGTATCCATTAATCCAAACTTAAAGACAACAAAACCAGCTATCAGCAACAAGGGAATACCAATTAAAGGTTTTTTGAAAATGAACTTTAGTAAGAGCGGCAAGAATGCGGTCAGGCAGCCACCACCCGGTGCACCACCTCCGGATTGACCACGTCCACCACCATCATTGGATGGCACATATTCTTTCTGTTGGTTGTCATCATCGACCATTCTTATTGGCATAGGTATCTGTTTTATTCCACTAAAATTACATTTTAAAATGAAAGCTGTGCTGATTTTTTAGTATCCG
>JADLAH010000222.1 GCA_020848315.1 Chitinophagales bacterium
TAAGGTGATGTTAATCAACCACTGAATCCAAACACCTTGTTCGGAAGCCGGAGGCGGCAGCAAGGTTTTTGCATACGTGAAAGAGGTAACAATCGAGTAGATTAAGATACCAAATCCCAGTACAGATACAAATATCGCAGAGTTGCCAAACGTTTCTTCCTCCTTATCGCCTGAGCGGAGAGACTTGATTAAATCTGACGCCTTGCTTATCTGTACAATCACAATGTACAGCAACACTAACGTTAATAAGCCTAATATAATTGACATGTTGAGCTAAATTTAAATATGATGGTGATAACTTTCATTTACATACGGATGCGTAGTAGAGGCCAGGTCTTTCACTTTAGACAGGATGAATAAAGTTAAGTAAATGAACACACTACCGATCATCAGCAACAAGCCGATGCTTATCAGGCCGAAACCTCCTTTTGGTAAAATCGGCGGACAGTTCATCAGGAAGAACGCGGCAAACTGACCGAAGATGATAATAACCGCAGCTACTATCGTCGTATTTTTAGAACGTTTGGAGTTACGTGTCATCAGGATGAAGAAAGGCAGGATAAAGTTCAGTACAAAAGAGAAGTGGAACAGGAAACCATAGTTATCTGCGCTTCTTCTCAGTCGGAAATATTCTGTCTCTTCCGGGATATTTGCATACCAAATCAGCATGTACTGTGCGAACCAGGTATAAGTCCAGAATACGCTGATGGCAAACATCAGTTTCGCTACATCGTGCAAGTGGTTATCATTTACTCTTGGCAGATACCCCTGACCTTTCAGATAGTGAATCAACACCAACATGATAGACAGGAATGTTACCGCACCACCAGCCATGGTATTCCATGTAAACATGGTACTATACCAGTGTGGTTGAATTGACATAGACCAGTACCAGGTAGCAAATGTATTAATCAGGAATGCAACGATTACGATAGTTACTGCTGCAATCATGCGGCTTTTAGAAAACCACTTCAGGGATGGATTGATATCCAGCGCAGTAAGTGTTTTCCACCAGTATGCCACTAAGGCAACTGCAGAACCGGCAATCAGTACGAAGAATATCCAGAACGTTTTCAAGTTGAGGAAGTCATGTTTAGAAGCCAGCAATGCATCATAACGTGGATCTTTCGGGTCATAGAGATATTCGTGTGTCCACTCGAAAATATCATGGTTGAAGAACACAAACATACCTGCCAACAACGCGAGGAACAGAATAATCGTCACAGACATCGCCAATGGGATCTTCTGAATCTGGATATGCCATCCACCCCAAGCGAGATTCGTAGCTGCGAGGAAGAATAATGCCGCCAATGCGATATAGAACCCAAAGTAGAAAACGTTGTACGTGTTAATCATAATGGTTTTTCCCAACGTCACTTCCGGTGCATGATGACCGGCTGCAGCATGTGCATCGTGACCAGCTTCTTCAGTATGTGCAGCGTCGGCATGTGCATCTGCTTTTTCAGGTGAATGCTGAGCAGCAGCTACTTCATGACCGGTTGCATGATGTCCGGCATCTGCTGATTTATTTCCAAAAAACAGTATTCCCAACACCAGCAGCAGTACGCCTACCCCAAATGATAAGAATAATTTTTTTTGTGTGCTCGAATCAAAAACGTATGTATTCATTGCGAGAGTCTGTTTAATTGTTTTTTATTTTGTTGTTTCAGGGGCAGCAGGTGCTTCCGCAGCAGGTTGCGCAGATGCCTGTAATGATTTAACATAACTTAATACCAACCATCTTTCTCTGTGGTTCAATTGGGAAGCATGTGACCCCATCAACCCTTTGCCATACATCAGTGTGTGGTAACGCTGACCTTCCGGTTTTGACAGTAATGGTTCTGTCAGGTAAGATGGCGGCGGCGGGAATTTGTTGATTTGAACCAGGTGTCCCTGACCATCTCCTTTGTCACCGTGGCAGATAGCACAGTTTACTTTAAAAAGTTTTTTACCTTCCCCATCGATCTCTTCCGCAGTGAATGCGAATGGATTTTTGATTTCGGTAGCAGCTCTTTCGTATTCTTCCTGTTGGAGCGGATAGATGTATTTTCCGCGGCCCACACTACCTTCCGGAGCCAGCTGATTGGATTTTCCGTCCTTGAATATCGGGTTAGGAGAACCCGCTTCATAAGCATACGGATTTGACATGTCCGGAACGTATTCTCTTCCAGGCTTTTTTTCGCTGCGAATGCAGGAAGTAAATCCGAGCACCAGCATGATTAACAGGATATGATATGACTTTAACATAGCTTTTTATACTTCTTTTTGATAAACTTCGATAGCACCTTCTTTCTTCAAAAGTTCAGAAACAGCATTTACATAATTTGCATCTTTTGTACTGTCCAGTTCAAAAGTGAGTGCAAATAAATGGTCAGTTGTTCTTTCGTCAATGATTTTTGGTGTTTTACCCGGCCACAGCTTGCACAGGTAATAGAAAGAAACGGTCATACCTATCGCGGAGAATAATACGGTATGTTCGAAAGTAATAGGAACATAAGACAGCAACGCCCAGTATGGTTTACCACCAAAATCCGTCGGATAGTTGAATTTGTTGATGAAGGTAATCATACTCAGTGCAACGGTAAGACCTGTTGCAGCAAAGAAGAAACCCGCCGTGTGCAAACGTGTAGGCTCCAATCCCATTGCATGCTCCAGTCCGTGTACCGGAAATGGCGTGTAAGCATCGGTAATTTCATAACCTGCTTTGCGAACATCTTTCACGGCGTGCATCAGTGTGTCATCGTCATCAAAGATTCCTACTAAATATTTTTTTGTATTGCTCATATATGATAGTATTAAGTAGTAAGTAATACCAGAAAAACTGTTTACTCTATACTAAAATTTAATTTTAATCCCAGGTTCCTTTTTCTACAGAAACATTTTTATAAACTTCCTGTTCTTTTACTTCTTCCAGTTGTTTTGCTCTGTATTGGTTACCGGATACTTTCAGTACAGATTTAACCTCTGCAATGGCAATTACCGGGAAGAAACGGCAGAACAATAAGAACAAGGTCATGAATAATCCCATCGAGCCAACGAAGATACCTACCTCAACCCATGTCGGTGAATAGTACAACCAGCTGGATGGCAAGTAATCTCTATGCAGGGACGTTACGATAATTACGAAACGTTCGAACCACATACCAATGTTTACGAATATAGACATGATGAAAGTAACCGTTACGCTTCTTCTGAATTTTCTGAACCAGAAGATCTGCGGAGACAATAAGTTACAACCCATCATCGCCCAGTAAGACCACCAGTAAGGACCGAATGCTCTGTTGGCAAATGCATACTGCTCATACATGTTACCGGAATACCATGCCACGAAAATCTCCGTGAGGTAAGCGATACCTACCATGGTACCTGTCAGCAACAATACTTTATTCATAGACTCGATGTGCGCGAGTGTGATATAGTCTTTCAGATCCATCACGTGGCGTGCCACGAGCATGAGCGTCAATACCATCGCGAAACCGGAGAAAATCGCACCGGCAACGAAGTATGGAGGCATGATGGTAGTGTGCCAGCCCGGAATAACGGAAGTAGCAAAGTCAAAGGATACGATAGTGTGTACGGATAATACGAGTGGTGTAGACAAACCTGCGAGAATCAGGGATAATGACTCCCATCTTTCCCAGTGTTTTGCTGTACCAATCCAGCCAAAGCTCAAGAAGTTGTAGAATTTCCATCTGCCCGGTGTTTTAGACTGGTCACGGATAGTACCAAAGTCAGGCACCAAACCGGTGTACCAGAATAATAAGGATACCGTGAAGTAAGTAGAAATCGCGAATACGTCCCACAATAACGGAGAAGTAAAGTTCACCCACAGCGGACCTCTTGTATTCGGATAAGGGAAGATGAAGAATGCATCCCAAACGCGGCCCATATGGAAAATCGGGAACTGACCGGCGCAGACTACCGCGAAGATTGTCATCGCCTCAGCAGCCCGGTTTACCCCTGTACGCCATTTCTGACGGAATAATAATAAGATTGCGGAGATAAGCGTACCGGCGTGACCGATACCGATCCACCAAACGAAGTTGGTGATATCCCATGCCCAACCTACGGTTTTATTGGCACCCCAGGTACCGATACCGAAAGCAACCTCCCAGGCGATACAGAATACGAACAAACCGGCAAATGCAGCAGATACCAGTGTCCAGATCAACCATTTTTTCTGGATTTTACCTGTTGTCGGTCTGACGATATCCTCCGTAATTTGTTTGTACGTTTTATTCCCGTTAATTAACGGTTCTCGTAGCGGTGATTCAAAATGACTTGCCATTATATCTTACTTTACGATTTTTTAGTGAATGTTATATACCAGGTTTGTGGATGAAATAATTTGCAGGCTCTTCTGTTTTGTTTCTCACTTTAACCTGATATCCTACAGACGAGAGGAAGTGTTGTTCTTCCAGTACGAAATAGTTTCTTCCGCTTTGGTCGAATGTTTGTGCGACAACGCCTTCTTTGTTGTTTTGGTCTCCGAACACAATCGCATTGGTAGGACAAGCTGTCTGACAAGCTGTTTTGATATCGCCATCTTTCAATGGACGACCTTCTTTCTTAGCGGTCAGCTTACCTTCCTGAATACGCTGTACGCAGAAAGAACATTTTTCAATCACACCACGGGATCTTGTTACTACATCCGGATTCAACACCATACGGGTTAAATCTTCGAACATGTAAGACTGTGCTTCTGTATCGTTGAAGGTCATAGCACCGTCATTGAATTTACCGAAGCTATCCACCCCTTGATAGTCGAGCCAGTTGAAGCGACGTACTTTATAAGGACAGTTGTTGGCGCAATATCTTGTACCGATACATCTGTTGTACGCCATTTGGTTCAAACCTTCAGAACTGTGGTTGGTTGCATTTACCGGACAAACGTTTTCGCAAGGCGCGTTGTCGCAATGCTGACACATCATTGGCTGGAATGCCACATCCGGATTATCCGGATTGCCGTTGTAATAGCGGTCGATACGCATCCAGTGCATTTCCTGAGAACGGTACACCTGACGTTTACCCACTACAGGAACGTTATTTTCAATATTACAAGACACTACGCAGGCACCGCAACCGATACATGCATTCAGGTCTACAGTCATACCCCAGTGGTGACCTTGTTTGTAGTCGTTAGGTTTATAACCGTCGTATAATGATTTGCTGAAGTGTTCTTTGATGTGCTCTCTGTCTTCATTTCCGGAATGATCATTTTTCTGGAAATCAGCCAAAGTTGTTTCTTTCACGATAGCACTTCTGAAGCGCTTAGGACGCATAGGAAGGTTGTTATCCTCCATCAGTGTGTGGTAAGTCTGATTCAGACCCAGTTCGTATTTTTTGCCGGTCAGTTCCAGTGTAGCACCGTCTGTGCGGTAGCTGGTAGCACCGTTGCCTGCTTTCAGGAAAGGATATGCGTTTTTACCCACCAAATCCCCTGCTCTGCCCGCTTTTTCACGGCCGTAACCTAAAGCGATAGCGATGGTGTTGGCAGCCTGACCGAATTGTACTACTAAAGGTAATTCGATGGATTTACCATTCATGGTAACTTTAGCAATCGGAACATTTTTATCTGCCGGCTGGATGTCGTTTTCACTTAAACCCAGTGTTTTTGCGTAAGAATAAGGAACGCAGACATAGTTATCCCAGGTTACTTTGGATACCGGGTTCGGCATCTCCTGTAAGAATGGGTTATTCGCGAAAGTACCGTCACCGATACCTACTTTCTCATAGAATAAAACTTCGAGGCCTTTCGGAGCTGTGCTTGCGGAAGACACTGCAGCCACGGAAGCAGCCACGTTGGCGGAAGCACCACCTGCAGCCCCCGGTGTACCGTAGAAACCAGCCTGCACTGCGGACTGATAGCCTGCGCCTGTTATTGCGGCACTTTCATTCTGAACAATCTGCGCAATCGGCGTAGTGTTGCCTGCCCAGTTGAACAGTGATTCTGCCGCCTGACGTGTTTCGAACAATGTGACAATAGCCGGCTGAACGAAGCCGTAAACACCTGTTTTAGGCTGGATGATATCCCATGACTCGAGGTAGTGGGAATCCGGTGCTACATACTGACAGAACTGAGCTGACTCGTCCGGTCTGTCTGCTGTGGATACCGATAAAGTTGCTTTTTTAATGGCATCCTTAAAGATATCTCCGTATGGTGTATTGTAAACAGGGTTAGCACCCAATAAGATAATTCCTTTATAAGCCCCGTTTTTCAGGTCGTTTGCCAATGTTGCCAATGACTCATCGTTACCTGTTTTCAGGTTGTAAGTATTCGCAGTGTCGATTACGCTGCCGTAGTTGCCTAAAACACCGTTGATGGCGTTTACCAGCAATTGTACGTCTACGTCATTGGTACCGGAAACTACCACAGATTTACCTTTGTTAGCCAGTAATTCTGCAGCTACTTTATCAATTCCTTCGTTCGCATCTTTTCCGCTCAGTGCTGCCACGCCGGAAATGCTGCCACCTACTTTAGACAAGAGGTTGATTAACGCCTGTTTCTCTTCAGATGGTTTGATAGGATATCTGTAATCCGCACTTGCACCGGTAATTGTCATAGTAGACTGGAACTGGTGGTGACGGGACATTTTTGGATTTGCTTTGGTCGGTACGCGGTTAGCGATGTATTTCTTGGTGTTTTCCGTAGAAGATACATCTGTACCCAGGAAATCAGCGTTGAAACCAACGATTACTTCCGCTTTATCAAAATGAACGGTAGGAATAATGGCAGCCCCCAGACTCACCTGGTTCGCTTTCCTTACGGCATATTTAGAAATAGCATCATAGCTAACTACAGTCGTAGTAGGATATTTAGCTACAAATGCGTCGATTGCTTTTTTAGTTACAACAGAGCTCAGAGAACCGGTTACCAGCGCAATTTTACCGCCTTCTGCAGCGATAGCCGCCAGTTTATCAGTAATTTCCGCGTCTGTTTTCGACCAAGATGCTTTTTTACCTTTAACAGTCGGCGTAGCCAGACGTGTTACATCGTATAAACTGAGTACGGAAGCTTGTGCTTTAGCATTGGTACCGCCTAAAGTCAGAGGAGCATCGCTGTTTCCTTCGATTTTGATTGGACGACCTTCTCTTGTTTTTACCAATACACTTACAAAGTCAGTTCCGTCACAGAATGTAGAAGCAAAATAATCTGCTACCCCCGGCGTTACTTCCGGCACCTGTTTTCTCAGGTCCATAGTGTAAGGAATTGCCTTGTGCGTAGGGATTTTACAAGCCGTTGCGAGTGCCGCAACAGATACGCTGAAACCCATAGCTTTGAGGAAGTCACGTCGGTTGGTACCTTCACCTTCCGGCTCGTTGGTATCTACTTCGTAGTTAAATTCTTTCGCAGCTTGTTCTTTGTATGCAGGAGTTTCGTTTAACTCCTCCAAGCTTGACCAATATTTTTTGTTACTCATTTATATTATAGTTAATTGAGTTCTGGAATATTAATAGTGACATTTTTGACATTCTGTACCGCCGATATCTTCCACGGTTACTTTTCCTTTTGTACCTTTCTTCAGTTCATCGTGGTATTTCTGGAATACAGAATAGTAATTATTATCTGCAAATTTCACTTCTGTCTGACGGTGACAGTTGATACACCAGCCCATGGACAGTGGCGCGAATTGTTTCATTACTTCATACTCACCTACTTTACCGTGGCAAGTCTGACAGTCGATGCCACCTACTTTCACGTGCTGTGCGTGGTTGAAGTATACGTGGTCAGGAAGATTGTGGATTTTCACCCATTCGATATTCTTAGGGGCTCTTTCAAACTGTTGTTTGTCAGGATTCCATCCGGCATAGTCGTAGATTTTAGCAATCTCGTCTTTTCCGTATTTTGGTCCCTGCTGCACATATTTGTGACAGTTCATACAGATCTGCGTACCCGGAATGCCTGCGTGTTTACTTTTTTCAACACCGCTGTGGCAATACTGACACTCAATCTGATTCTGTCCTACGTGCAATGCGTGAGAGAACTTAATCGGCTGATCCGGTGCATATCCCTGAGAACGTCCCAAATCGATAGCGCCATTGAAGATATTGAACACCAACAGGATAGAACCTATCAGCAGCAATACTTTCAGCGTTTTCTTGTTAAAGATTTTTTTGTCGATAGACACTTCCTCTACCACCTGGCCTTCGCTTTCTTTCACTGCTTTATCCAGTTTGGAAGTTACGCCCCACAGCAAACCTGCGAGTACCACCAGGAAACCTACGAGTGCCCAGATATACCAGGTAGCGTCACCCTCGTTGGTAGCAGCAGCAGGCGCACCTGCAGCGGCAGCACCCGGCGCCGGAGCTTCAAACGGAAGCGCAACACCCGCGTCTTTCGCCTTGATATAAATAAACATGTCAATAATCTGCTCTGCCGTCAATTGCGGGAAAGATTGCATTACTGACTTGTTGTATTCGTTAAAGATTTTGTTGGCATACGGGTCACCGGAAGCAATCAGCTTGCTGGAGTTCTGAACCCAGGCAACGAGTTTGGCTTCGTTTTCCCATCTATCCCATGTTCCTGCCAGTGCAGGACCTACCACCTTTCTATCGACAGCGTGGCATGCAGTACAGTTGGCTTTATACAACTCCATCCCTTTCTTCGCCTTGTCTACCATAGCGGCGTCAGCCGGATCTACATCCGGGATTGCTACAGCAGCGAAAGTTCTACTAGAGAATGCGAGCGATAAAACTAGTACTATTAGTGTGAGGACTCCTCTGATTTGTTTACAAGAATGCATTATTTGGCTAATTTTTCTCGGTTGCAAATATAGCATTCGACACTTGAAATAGTACAAAATGTGGAAAAATCTGCTATTTAGAATAATTTTAAATAAGTTACATGATATTGATTTTCAAAGCTTAAACTCATGACATGAAGTATCCCTAAAAAGAATTTAATGTACATTTAACATTTCTTTACGCAAATCCGGAACATTTTACCGGAATGCCAGCAAATACCTGTGGAATACTTGTTTTCTAGGATGTCAGCAAGGTTTCCCAAACACATAAAAAACAGCCGGAAAAAGACAATTTGTAAGGTTTTGGCGGCAGATGCGACTTTTTAACTATTTTGGCATCATTTTTACTGTTTCCAAACCAATACATAAGACTATGCGCAAACATTACCTGATATCTTCTTTTTTTATTTTATTGCTATCGCTGAGTAGCTGCCAGAGTATCAAAAAAAGCTACGACAGCAGAAACTACGACCAGGTGGTTCGCCTGTTTCTTGAAAAGAAAAAAATCTCGGACGAAGAAATCAGTTTGTTTGAAAAGGCCTATGCTGCTATGTTGGAGCGTGACAAGGAAAAAATAAAGACACTGAAAAGTCTGAACAACGGCGACCGATGGGAAGAAATTTTTGATATTTACTCGGCGATACAAACCCGACAAAATGCGATATTGAAAGTATTGCCTTTATATTACAGCGACGGACGCAAAGCTAGCATTGAAACCTTTGATTTATCTGCCGCTCTCGAGGAATCTAGACAAAACGCCGCGCAGAGTTATTACGATCAGGGATTGAAATTGCTGAACTCCGGAAAGAAACAAAGTATCCGCCAGTCGCTGGAATATTTCTCGGCATCGCGCAAATTTTATATCAACTATAAAGACGTCAATGAACTGATGGAAATAGCAATGGAAAAGGGCAAAAATTACGCGCTGCTGATCGTCGATAAAAATCCGATGCTGCTGCTGCCACCATCATTTGAACAAAGCATCGTCGACCAGTTGCAACTCACCCAAAAAGACCAGTGGGTACACCTCGATTACCGGGAAAAATCAGGCATTAACTACGATTATATCGTGAAGCTCAACCTCTATTCCATTCAGGTTTCGCCGGAGTCCGTGAAGGAAATACACACCACTGAAGAAAAGCGTGTGGAAGATGGCTGGCAATATGTGCTGGATGAACGCGGCAATGTCAAAAAAGACTCTTTGGGCAATGACATCAAAATACCGAAATACAAAACCATTCAATGCAAAGTGAAAGAAGTGCGCATGCAGAAAACAGCGCAGGTATTCGGCGATGCAACTATCTATGATGGTTTCACCAAAAGTTTTGTTCGTTCCACCAAATGCACAGGCAATGCGGCCTACAATTATTCGTTCTATGAGATATTCGGCGACAAACAGGCGCTGAGTACGGCTACCTTGCAGAAACTGCATTTGCCGCCGGGTGTTTTCCCGAATACTTTCGAGATGGTGGAGCAGTCCAAGAATGAACTCATCCGCTGCTACCAGGATTTCATCAGCCGAAATTATCAGCAGTTAGCCTACATACATTAATACGTGATGTGGCGTCACTTTATTACCTTTGCGGCATGGATATACTGAAAAGCTATTTTCCGGAACTCACCCCACAGCAGTTGCAGCAACTGAACGAACTGAATGAACTGTATGCCACCTGGAATGCACGCATTAATGTGATTTCCAGAAAGGATATGGATAACTTTACCATACACCATGTACTGCATTCACTGGCCATCGCGAAAGTGCATCCATTTCAGCCGGGCGACAAGGTGCTGGATATCGGCACAGGCGGCGGTTTTCCGGGCATTCCGCTCGCAATTGCATTTCCGGAAACACACTTCACGCTGACGGATTCCATTGCAAAAAAAATACAGGTAGTAGAGGCTGTCGCGCAGGCGCTCGGTCTGAAAAATGTAACCACAAAAGTGGCCCGTGCGGAAACGCTGACAACACCATTTGATTATGTAGTCACCAGAGCGGTTGCACAGATGAGTGAACTCCTCCGCTGGAGCAAAAACAAACATCCGAAAAAAATCATCGCGCTGAAAGGTGGTGATCTGAAAGAAGAACTGCAGGATATCAAAAAAAATATCCGTGTAGTGGACATCAAAGATTTATTTTCCGAACCGTTTTTTGAAACAAAAAAAGTAGTTATCTGCAGTTAAAAGCAGCAGATACAACGGTCGCTTTCATATTGCCGTCATCATCTATTCCTTCCAGCATAACCGGCACCAGCTGGTTCACTAACGCAGCATCATAAGGTACATTCACTTTGATGTAATTATCCGTAAACCCGTGCATAATCTGGCCTTTCTGCTCTTCTTCCATCAGCGCCAAGCGCTCCTGTCCTACAAACTGACTGTAAAAATGATAGCGTTTTTTTTCACTCAGCGTGCGCAGCATCGCGTTGCGTTCATTGCGCACCGCCATCGGCACAGCATCCGGCATTTCAATCGCTTTAGTATTGGCTCTTTCCGAATAAGTGAACACGTGCAGATAAGATACATCCAGTTGCTGGATGAACTGATACGTCTCCAGAAAATCTTCGTCTGTTTCTCCCGGAAATCCAACAATCACATCCACACCGATGCAGGCATGCGGCATTTCAGATTTTATTTTTTGCACACGGCTCGCATATACTTCGCGCTTGTAACGGCGCTGCATCAGCTTCAGCATTTTATCGCTGCCACTCTGCAGCGGCACATGGAAATGCGGCATAAAACGCCGGCTATTCGCGACGAATGAAATAATCTCATCCGTCAGCAGATTCGGTTCGATGGAAGAAATGCGGAAA